>JANLQI010000244.1:0-11373 GCA_031367705.1 Saprospiraceae bacterium
ATCCGCCGCGTCAATGGTTTGATTGGCGATGACCTTAAGCCCGTCGCCATTACCAAAAATCAAGCTAAAGATGCCATGGTCGAATCGGCTTTGGATATGGCAAAAAACATCAAGGCGGTGGGGCTTATCAACAAAGATGAAAACTTGAAATCCATTGGGGATGTCACCAAATCGGGTCTTTCGGCAGGAAAAGAAGAAGATATTTTACAACGTTGTCAACGCATTGCCAAGAAGGCGCGCACGATTTTACCCGCTTTGAATGACCGAGGTATGGACTCAAATCTTTTAGATGAATTGGACAGTCTCATCGAAGATTTTGAAGCTAAAAAACCAGAGCCACAAAGCATAAAAAAGGAAAAAACGACACTCATCGCCCAATTGGGTAAATTGTTCGACCGTGGCGATGACCTTTTGGAGTTGATGTTGTTGACTTTACCTAATTTCAAAAGATCGAATCCGACGTTTTTTGAGCGTTTCGAAAATGCTTCGGTGATGGAAACACCCGTGTCTAAAACAACAAAAGCACGGTTTCTGCCCAAAGACTTAGCGACCAATGAACTTTTGACCAATTTCAGTGTCGAATGTCCAACCCTTGGTTTCAAGGCATTTATCAATGGCGTTAGCAACCCCGCTTTAGAAATAAAAAATCATGCAGATGTCCAACTTATTTTTACAAAAGAAGGCTACGAAACGGTCGTCTTGGAGCATGAGAAAATAACAAAAGGTCAAATCAATAATTTTGAGGTTAAAATGCAAGCGGTTGCAGCGACGTAATCATAGGATATTGATGCTCTCGCAACATAAAAAACGGATTTAGGGACGATGTTCTCCTAAATCCGTTTTATTTTTACCCAAAATATTCAGACTGATGACCCCTCAGTATATACTCGGAACGGGGCAAAACCCGAGAAATACTGGGGGGGTAATTGCGCATAAATTGATAGGGTGATTTTAAAATCACCCTATCAATAGTCAATTTCAAGACCTCATTTAGAAAAAACGTTTCTCGGGTTTTGCCCCGTTTCATGTATAAAAACCGTTTTTAACATAAAACAAAAGAAATGTTGAAGGTAATTACTTGGAATTGCAACATGGCTTTCAGAAAAAAATCAAAGTTTATCGAAGCCTATAAGCCCGATATTTTGATTGTGCCAGAATGTGAACATCCAGATAAATTGAAATTTGATAAGGAAAGCATACAACCGAACGCTATCTTTTGGTACGGCACAAATGTGAACAAAGGTCTCGGTGTGTTTTCATTTACGGATTATAAAATCAGTCTTTTGAAATTTCACGAAGCAGAATTTAAGTTGATAATTCCTTTAAAAATAACCAATGGCGAAGCGACTTACAACATTTTTGCAATATGGGCAAACAACCCACAAGACCATGGGTATCAATACGTTGGACAAATTTGGAAAGCATTGAACCATTATCAAAATCGGATAAAAAAGACAAATACACTCTTGATTGGCGATTTTAATAGCAATTCGATGTGGGATAAACCACGTAGAGAAGGCAATCATACAACCGTTGTGAATATTTTAGCCGAAAAAGGCATCGAAAGCGTTTATCATAAATATTTTGACCAAAAACAAGGCATTGAGCAACACCCAACTTTTTATTTATACAAAAACAAAAACAAGCCTTATCATCTCGATTATTGCTTCGTTTCTAAAGATTTGATGGGCAAACTGAAAAAGGTAGAAGTCGGTGAATATGAACATTGGATAAAAACGAGCGACCATGTACCTTTGATTGTTGAGTTTGAATGAAACGTACCCCCTCAGTATAAACGCTATTTCTAAGAAAAAAATTAAAAATGAACAATAAAATATTGATTTTCAATCATTTAAAGAAGTCAAACGTACCCATATTCTTAGTTTATGTCTTCTTGTTTTCAACCTTTACCCTGGTTGGACAATCTCCAAATGCCTTGAAAGATACGGCTCTAATCTATAAAAACTACAAACCTAAAAAGAACGACAGGGTTATTTCAAGGACAAAATACATGGAAAAGCTCTATGGCTTTTGGTTGGGCGAGTGCATTGCCAATTGGACAGGTTTGGTGACTGAAATGGATAAAATTGGCAATATTGGCGATATAAAAACGGGTGCTTTTTATACGAGAGATGATTGGGGAAAGCCCGACCAACAGAATATCTGGGGTGGTGGACTGAATGGCAATTTGTCTCCGACGATTGATTTTATTTTTAAAAATGAAGGCGAGATTTGGGGCGCAGATGACGATACGGACATTGAGTATATTTATCAAGACCTGCTTTATACCAACAAAACGTCTGTTTTAACAGGTGAACAAATTCGTGAAGGTTGGCTCAAGCATATCAAAGCGGAAGAAGAAAACTATCTATGGGTTTCCAATCAAAAAGCATTCGATTTGATGAAAGCGGGTATGGTGCCGCCCGCAACAAGTGACCCTAAAAACAATCCCGAATATGAAATGATTGACGCACAATTAACCACTGAAATCTTTGGTCTTTTTGCCCCTACACGCCCTGATATTGCCTTGAGAATGGCTCATTTGCCCATCCAAACAACGGCGAGAGCCAATGCTGAATGGATTTCAGAATTTTATGTCATTATGCACGCCTTGGCTTCCTCTGCCGATGAACGCAAGCCCATAAAAGCACGAATCACTTGGATGGCTGATGAAGCGCGGAAGCATTTACCCAATGATTCTTACGCCGCTAAAATGTATGATTTTGTTAAAAATAAGCATAAAGCGAATATTCCGTGGGAACAAACGAGGGATGAAATTTATCAAAGATATCAAGTTGAACAAGCGGATGGCTACAATTTAACATCAAAAAAGATATATTGTAATGCTTGTTTTGCGGCGGGCATTAACTTCGCCTCAAGTATCGTCAGTTTGTTATATGGTGAGGGCGATATAAAAGAGACCATCAAAATTGGCGCATTAGCAGGTTGGGATTCCGATAATCCAACGGCAACGTGGGGCGGACTTTTAGGTTTTATGATTGGTAAACAAGGGATTGAAAAAGCCTTTGGAAGAAAGTTTGCGAATAAATTTAATATTCATCGAACAAGAATTGGTTTCCCAAACAACGGCATTGATACTTTTGAAGAGATGGCAAAAAAGGGGATTTATATTGTTGATAGAGCTGTTCAAGAGGAAATGAAGGGTGGTATTGATTTAAAAAAGAATGTTTGGTATATTCCTAATACGGGTTTGAATATTCCAGTTGGGAAATAAATCAACGAATTTACATGATTTTTTATTTATATAAAAACAAAGAACATGGCTAAGAATAAAACAATCAATATTGAGGAATCACCCATTTCTATTATTGCTCATAAGAATGAGGATTATATTTCACTAACGGATATGGCTCGCAGTCAAATGCAAGATGTTGTTATAATAAAGTGGCTTAGTTTGAAAAGCACAATAGAATATCTGGGTGAATGGGAAGCTCTGTATAACCCAGATTTTAATTATACCGAATTCGGTACAATTAAAAATGCTTCGGGTAGTAATAATTTTGTTCTTTCTGTAAAACAATGGATTGAACAAACAGGTGCTATTGGCTTAACTGCAAAAGCAGGTAGGTATGGTGGCACGTATGCCCACAAAGATATTGCCTTTCATTTTGGTATGTGGATTAGCCCTAAATTTCAACTACTCTTGGTTAAAGAATATCAAAGACTAAAGGAGGATGAGAATGACCGCTTAAAATTAACATGGAATTTACAACGTACCTTAGCAAAAGTGAATTACAAAATTCATACAGATGCTATAAAAGAAAACTTAATACCACCTACACTTTCCAAAGAAAAAATACAGTTTGTATATGCCGATGAAGCAGATTTGCTGAATATGGCTTTGTTTGGACTCACTGCCAAACAATGGAGAGAAGCTAACCCAAAGTCAATAGGTAATATTCGAGATGAAGCAACTATTGAACAATTGGTCGTTTTGTCAAATATGGAAAGTATCAATGCTGTTTTAATTCATCAAGGCGTACCACCACCTCAACGATTGCAACAATTGAATACAATTGCAATAACTCAAATGAAATCTTTAACGGCTAATACCTTTATAAAGAAACTCAAATGATAAATACCACTGACAACACCGTCATCCAAACAACGCCACAAGACAACGTCGGCATCGTCTGCAACGCTTTTGGGCTTCCAAAAGGAACGGTCATTTTGAACAATATCGTTCTCATTGAAGACATTCCGATGGGTCATAAAGTCGCTTTATCCAATATTTATAAAGACGATGCGGTGGTTCGTTATGGGCAAATTATTGGTTATGCAGATACGAATATTTTGCAAGGTGAATGGGTGAACGAGTTGAAACTCGTTTTACCGCAGCCGCCTGATTTGGCGAACATGCCTTATAGCCCCCTAACCCCCAAAGGGGGAACAGGTGAGGCATTGGATGGTTATACTTTTCAAGGATATAAAAATGCAAATGGCAGCGTTGGCACTAAAAACATTTTGGGTATTACGACCAGTGTGCAATGTGTAGCGGGTATCACGGATTTTATAGAGAATAAAATTAAAAAAGAATTGCTGCCCAAATACCCGAATGTGGATGGTGTGTTTGCATTCAATCACAGCTACGGTTGTGGTATTGCGATTGATGCACCCGCAGCGATTATTCCGATTAGAACCATTCAGAATATTGCTCAAAATCCTAATTTTGGTGGTGAAATCATGGTCATTGGCTTGGGTTGTGAGAAATTAAGACCTGAACGTTTATTGCCTAAAAACGATACGCAAAGTACCCCCTCAGTATTGTACCTTCAAGACGAGTCTTTTCATGGTTTTCAAGAAATGGTCGGCGGCATTATGGACATGGCAGAAAAGCATTTGATAAAACTAAATGCTCGAAAACGGGAGACTTGCCCCGCCTCTGATTTGGTGGTCGGTATGCAATGTGGTGGCAGCGATGCATTTTCAGGTATCACAGGCAATCCTGCATCGGGTTTTGCATCTGATTTAATTGTTCGGGCAGGTGGAACGGTCTTTTTTTCGGAAGTGACGGAGGTGCGTGATGCTGTGCATTTGCTCGTGCCGCGCGCAACGACCCCCTCAGTAGCCAAGGCTCTTTTGGACGAAATGCAATGGTACGACGACTATCTTTTACAAGGCAGCGTGGACAGAAGTGCCAACACAACACCCGGCAACAAACGCGGTGGTTTGAGCAATATCGTCGAAAAAGCCTTGGGTTCGATTGCCAAATCGGGTACAAGTCCGATTGTTGATGTCATTGCACCTGGTGATAAAATACGGAAAAAAGGTTTGAACTTTGTGGCAACACCCGCAAGTGATTTCGTTTGTGGCACATTACAATTGGCGGCAGGGATGAATATGCACGTATTTATTACAGGTCGTGGTACGCCTTATGGTTTGCCAATGGTGCCTGTCATAAAGGTCAGTTCCAATTCAAAATTGAGTGACCGTTGGTTCGATTTGATAGATTTTGATGCGGGACCCATTGCTTTTGGCATCAAAACGATAGAAGAAATGGGTTGGGAATTGTTTCACTTGATTTTAGAAGTGGCGAGTGGTCATAAAAAAGTAGCAACGGATATTTTGGGCTTGCACAATGACTTAGTATTGTTTAATCCAGGTCCTTTGACGTAAATTTTTAATTTTAACATATAGTCACATAGCGTACATAGTTTTTTTATTTTTTATATAAAACTATGTGAGCTATTGAGCTATGTGTTAAGTAATATAAATATATAACCAATTAATAAACGAGTAATGAAAAAAGTAGGATTCATAGGCTTAGGCATCATGGGCAAACCGATGGCATTAAACCTTATTAAAGCAGGGTATCCCGTATCTATTTTAAGTTCAAACAAAGCGGCAAATGTGCTTGTTGAGGCAGGTGCAACGGCTTTTGACAGCATCAAAACACTGGCAGCCGATAGCGATATTGTGATAACGATGTTGCCAGATTCACCTGATGTTGAAAAAGTTGTTTTAGGAGAAAATGGCGTTTTATCAAGCATCAAACAAGGCGCATTGTTTATTGATATGTCGTCTATTGCGCCTTCAACGGCGCGAAATATCTATGATTTGATGCAAAAACAAGGCGTTGAAGCCTTAGATGCGCCTGTGTCGGGTGGTCAAGTTGGTGCGGAAGCGGCTACGCTTTCTATTATGGTCGGCGGTTCAGAAGCGGCTTTTAAAGAAGCTTTGCCTTTGTTTCAAGCAATGGGTAAAAACATCGTCTTGATTGGGGAAGCAGGTGCAGGACAAACCACGAAAATTTGCAATCAAATGATTGTCGGTATGACGATTCAAGCGGTTGGCGAAGCCTTTGCATTGGCGAGCAAAGCAGGTGTGAATCTTGAAAAGATGCGTGAAGTCTTACTCGGTGGTTTTGCTCAAAGTCGTATTCTTGATTTGCATGGCAAACGCATCATTGACCGCAATTTTAAGCCTGGTTTTAAAATAAAATTGCACAGCAAAGACATGAAATTGGCTTTACAAGCGGGTAAAGAGTACGATGTTGCTTTAAATGGAACTGCACAAGTCGCCAATTTGATGCTCGAAGCGATAAAAGACGGACATGGTGAATTAGACCACAGTGGTATTGTTTTAGAAATTGAGAAATGACATACACCCTCAGTATTTTAAAGTTTTCATACGAATCGGATACTTTAAAAGTATCCGATTCGTGATGTACCTTCTTAAAAATTTAAACAATGGAACGTAGAAACCTACTCAAAGCCTTGTCTATCAGTTCATTAGCACCCTCTTTTTTAAAAGGGGAGTCTAAGCAACAGTCTGAACCTAAGAAAAAAGTGCTGATGCAAGTCGGCTGTCAATCAGGCGGAACGAGCAAAGAGAACTTGGAATTTAAGGCACGTCATGGCGTTTTCAATATTGACGGCGGCGCACCTAAAACCATAAAAGGTAAAGGTTGGGATTTAGACGATTCTTTAAGACAGAAAGAAGCTTGTGAAAAATACGGCATTAGTCTCGATGCGTTCCACTTTCCATTGACTTCACAGGGGATTGATAAAGCTGAATACCCCAATATTATGTTGGGAAAAAGCCCTGAAAGAGATAGAGAAATTGAGATTTTGCAACAAATGATACAAGTGGCGGGCAAGACGGGGATTAAGGTTTTGAATTACAATACCATCATTTTGCCCATTTTGCGAACAGGCAGAACGCTTGACCCGAAACGCGGCAATACGGAATACACGTCTTGGAATTACGCCGAGGCTTTGAAACTAAACGAGCCTAAAACCATAGCGGGTGACGTGTCTGTTGACCAAGTTTTTGAACGAATCACCTATTTACTTGACCGTTTATTGCCTGTGGCGAAGGAATATAAGGTCAAATTAGCGAATCACATTGCTGACCCGCCTATTCCTGCGGCTTATCGAGGGGTGATGCGTTGGAACAGTCCCGATGTTTTTGAAGGGATGAAACGTTTTGCGAAATTGTATGACAGTCCATATCATGGCTTCAATTTTTGCATTGGCTCAATTGCTGAAGGCTTGAAAGACCCTAAGAACGATATTTTCCCCATCATCAAATGGGTGGGTGAACGGAATCAGATATTTAATGTCCATTTGCGGAATATCAAAGGCGGTTTTAACAACTTTCAAGAAGTGTATCCTGACAATGGCGAGATGAATTTCCTACACGTGGTACGTGCCTTGCGCGATGTCGGTTATGCGGGCATGGTTATGCCCGACCATGTGCCACATCATCACGACCCTGCGGCTAATTTGCAAGCGTTTTCGTTTTGTTATGGCTATATTAAAGGCTTAATTCAAGCTGTTGCGGATGAAGCATAATCATTTTACCCCCCTCAGTATAAAGCACCTTTTCCACCATTTTTATCAATCAAAAACTATGATACCGAACAAAAAGGGTCCTAAAATCAAGCATTTCAATATCACGCCCATTGCGATTGTTGACCCGCCATTGCTTAATGCGGCTGGTTTACATGCACCTTATGCACTACGTACCATCGTAGAATTGATAACAGATGATGGCATTTCAGGTATCAGCGAAATACCGGGTACATTGGCAATCGATACGGCTCTACATGATTGTAAACATTTGATAACTGGGCAAGACCCTTTTCAAACCAATAAGATTAACGATACCTTGATTGCCCATTTTGGTAAGGATAACAAGGCAGAACGTGGCTTTTTCCCTTGGGACTCACGCAAATTAGTTCATATTTTTAGTGCCATTGAAGTCGCTTGTTTGGATATTGTCGGTAAAGTTATTGGTAAATCTGTGGTGGATTTGTTGGGTGGTAAACGTCGAGACAGCGTGCCATTTGCGGCTTATTTGTTCTATAAATACGAAGGCGCAGGCGGCGAATTAGCTTTTGATATTGACCCAAAGGTAACGGGTTGGGCGGCGGCTCGTCAAAAAAGTGCCTTGAATCCAAGCGAAATTGTGGCTCAAGCCAAAGCGATGTGCCAAGAATTTGGCTTTAAATCCATCAAACTAAAAGGCGGTGTGTTTGAACCACGTCAGGAAGTAGATGCGGTTTTTGCTTTGCGTGAAGCCTTTGGTGAAAACGTCCCTTTGCGGATTGACCCAAATGCACTTTGGACGGTCGAAACGTCCATAAAATACGGTTTGGAAATGGAGGGTATCATTGAATATCTCGAAGACCCGACTCGTGGGCAGAAAAATATGGCAGCAGTACGTAAAGCCCTCAAAACGCCACTCGCTACTAATATGTGTACGACTTCCTTTGAAGACATTCCGCAAAGCATCGTTCTCGGTTCGGAAGACATTATATTGAGTGACCATCATTTTTGGGGTGGTTTGCGGGCTTCTATGACGTTGACAGGCGTTTGTGAGACTTTTGGACGTGATTTATCCATGCACTCAAACAGTCATTTGGGTATTTCATTGGCGGCAATGGTGCATTTGGGCGCAGCGATTCCAACTATGAAGTATTCTTTGGATACGCATTATCCGTGGCAATCAGATGAGGTGATTGTAGGCGGACGTTTTAAATTTGAAGAGGGTTCAGTTGCTGTACCAACAGAACCAGGTTTGGGTGTTGAATTGGACAAAGAAGCCTTGGCAAAACTGCATCAAAACTATTTGGCTTGTGGTTTGACTAAGCGAGATGATGAACCAGAAATGCAAAAAAAAGTACCAGGTTGGAAGTTTAAGTCTGTTCGTTGGTAGTTGATGACAATTTTCATAAATCTTAAAACCAAGTAATTCGACATTATTTCGTACATTTGCGGCGCAAATTCTAAATTTAACTTTTATAGTTATGTCAATGAAGCCGCAACGCCGTTTTTCAGCGTTTTTTGAAGAAAATCACTCATCAATACTGAGGGGGGGATAAAATTATCAAAACCCTTATTCAGGATAGACAATTCTAAAAATGATTTCAGTTTCTAATGTCAGTGTTCACTTTGGTGAACGTACTTTGTTGGACAGTGTTAGTTTCGTCATTGGCCCTCGCGACCGTATGGGTCTTGTTGGTCGCAACGGTGCGGGCAAATCAACCATGATGAAAATTATCGCCAATTACGAAACACCCAACGGCGGCGGCACAATCTCGAAGGCAAGTAATGCAACCATCGGTTATTTGCATCAAGATATGGCTTTGCCGAAAGGCAGAACGGTCATTGACGAAGCCTTGTCAGCGTTTGATGAAGTCAAAGCATTGGAAAAGCAAATTGAAGAACTGAATCATCAATTGACGATTCGGACGGATTATGAGACCGATTCTTACATGGACTTGATTCATGAAGTTTCAGAAGCGACTGAAAGACACCATATATTAGGTGGCGAAACAGCACAAGCGGATGCCGAGCGCATACTGAGGGGTCTTGGTTTCAAGACTTCTGACATGAATCGCTTGACCGACGAGTTCTCTGGTGGTTGGCAAATGCGGGTGGAATTGGCTAAAATGCTCTTGCAACGCCCCGATTTCCTCTTACTCGATGAGCCGACGAATCACTTGGACATTGAATCCATTTTGTGGTTGGAAAGGTTTATGGAAGACTATCCAGGGGCTGTCGTCCTCATTTCCCATGATAAGCAGTTTTTGGACAATGTGACCAAACGGACGGTTGAAATTGAGATGGGTAAAGTGTATGACTACAAAGCGAATTACTCCAAATACATAGAAATGCGGGCAGAACGCCGTGAATTGCTCATAAATGCTTATACGAATCAACAAAAAATGATTGCGGATAGGGAAAAAACCATCAACCGATTCATGGCTAAAGCGACCAAAACGAGTATGGCGCAATCTATGCAAAAGCAGTTGGACAAAATGGACAGAATTGAAATTGATGAAGCTGACATCAAATCCATGAATATCCGTTTTTCTCCTGCGCCGCGCAGTGGTCAAGTCGTTGTGGAAGCAAAAGGTTTGTCAAAAAGTTATGGTAATTTAGATGTTTTAAGTAAAGTAGATTTGAAATTAGATAGAGGTGAAAGGGTGGCTTTTGTTGGTCAAAACGGACAAGGAAAGACAACTTTGGCTAAAATATTGATAGGCGAATTAACAAATACTGAGGGGGAGGTTATTTTGGGTCACAACGTCCAAGTAGGCTATTATGCTCAAAATCAAGCAGAAACGCTTTATAAAGATAATACATTGCTTGAAACTATGGAAATGCACTCGCCGCCTGAAATGCGGACAAGACTTCGGGCTATCCTCGGTGCATTCATGTTTACAGGTGATGATTCGACCAAAAAAGTATCGGTACTGAGTGGTGGTGAAAGAGCACGTTTAGCATTGGCTTGTTTGCTTTTGAAACCGTTCAATTTACTGCTTCTCGATGAACCGACGAATCACTTGGACATGATTTCTAAGGAAGTTTTGAAAGAAGCTTTGATGCAATACGACGGTACATTGATTGTTGTGAGCCACGACCGTGAATTTTTAGCGGGTTTGACAAACACAACCGTTGAGTTTAGAGACCAAAAACTGTACGAACACTTAGGCGATGTCAATTATTTCCTTGAAAAACGGGAGCTGGATAATATGCGCGATGTGGAATTGAGTACAAAAGTTGCTGCAACGGCTTCTTCAAATGGTGCCATTAAAAACGGTGACGATAAAGACCGCAAAAAAGCAGAACGCACCGTGCAAACGGCTGAAAAACGCATTGCAGATTTAGAAAAACAGGTTGCCACTTTTGAAAAAGATATGGCAAACACCAATTTTTACAATCGTTCTGATTCACAAAAAGTAATTGATAAGTATAAATCCGTCCAAAACGAACTTGCTACCGAAATGGAAAAATGGGAGTCGGCTTTGGTGGAACTTGAAGGTTAATTTTTTTGACCACTGATTGGGCTGATGCGACTGATTTATCTGTGGAGGCATCCACTGTCCAGGTGGAAGGGTAT
>JANLQI010000245.1:0-1573 GCA_031367705.1 Saprospiraceae bacterium
AAATATTTATAGTTTTTGCTATTATTTTGCAATATTTACTTTGGTTTTGTTTGAAAAACGCTTAGATTTTAGACAAATATGCATAATAGACCTTTTTTATTGAGCCCAATCTGTGTTCAATGCCTAATGTTGCACCAAAACCTTAGCCTTATACTGTTTGGTTTTTGTTTTTATTGTTAAAAAATACAAACCATTGGGTAGAGTAGAAGTGTTGATTTGGCGTTGTATTTTACCTAAATCATATACTTCTCCAAGCGCATTTGTCATAAAAACACCTCCCTCAGTAAAAGTAGTATTTTCAGGCAAATTAAGCTGTAAAACACTTGAAACAGGGTTAGGCGAAATGCTAATCTCTTGAATATCAATCTCTTGATTGGAACTTGTGCAAGTCATTTTTGACAACCTTAGCCATAATTCATTATCAAAATTACTCAATGCGTAAAGCGGAATATCAGACGTTTCACCCATCCGAATGACAACCATATTTTGAGACGGTATAACATAGATTTTTTGGTCATTTTTGCCCAAGGCGGCGTACATATCGCTCGGTGCACTGTCCACAATGCCGCCTTGATAGACCAAACGGATTAGGGGCAACATGTATTCACTTTTACCATTGAGCCACCACAAATAGCTATAAGACTTGTTCATCGGTTGCGATGTATTGATACTCGCTCGCCAATAAGCGGTGTCTCGCAAAATGCGTTCACCATTCCAAACGCCATTTGCCAAAGCTAAAAGCCCAAAACGAGCCGCAGAACGAGGTTTTGAATAAAAAATATGGTCTAACCAAACTCCTGTAACGCCTGTTTTGGCATACAGTTTTTGAGTTGTATATTGATTAATCGTCAAACCAGAAGCTTTTTCTATGACATCATGTACGAGGTGATAAGTGGCGTTGTAGTATGCCCAACGTATGCCAGGGTCGGCTTTATAAGTGAGACACTGAGGGGTCGTGCAGTTGTCGTCAGACCCGCTATCGTCTAAGCCCGTTGACATAGAAAGTTGATGCACAACCTTAATTTTACCTTCTTGTGTAGGCGTTAAACTCGTCCAACCTTTACCCAAATATTTAGAAGTGGAGTCTTGAATGTTCAAAATGCCGTCTTGTTGCGCCATGCCTGTTAAAAAACTCGTCAAAGATTTGCCCGCAGAAGCCCAATACCAAGCAGAATCCTGCTGAAAAGCGCCAAAATACCATTCCACAGCGATGCGTCCGTCTTTGAGAACGATAAACGCTTTGGTTTTTTTAGTAGCTAAATATTGCTTCAATGAATCCATTTTAGGTGTACACCAATTCATGGACGTTTGTGGCGAAACCGTTTCCCAAGTATTGCCCAAAACGGGTGGGAAATAAAGGTTTTGTGCAAAACTCATATAAGAGCTAAGACAAAAAACGAGGATGTAAATTCTTTTCATAATTTTAAATTTTAAAACGACCTTTTTAGGTGATAGTTTAAAAAGCGAGCCAAAGTCTTTCAAAACGGTATGCTTTAAATCGAAAGTAGATGTTATTTTTGCGGAGACCACAGATGCGACGGATTTGACTGATTTTCACTGATTTTCTTTTAGT
>JANLQI010000276.1:0-4872 GCA_031367705.1 Saprospiraceae bacterium
CTGATTGGGCTGATGCGACTGATTTACACTGATTTTTTTTCTACGGGATGGCAAAAAAATTCAGCATAAATCAGTCGCATCAGCCCAATCAGTGGTCAAATCAATCATTCAATAATCCCCATTTTCCCCATCAAAAAAGCCGCACTCATTTTTTGCGCCACGCCTTCTTGAAGTTTATAATCAAAACGCAAGTCATTGTCAATAATTTCAACTTCAAAACAGAGGTTTTTGAGATAATCAGGATATTGTTTTTCCATATCACCAATCACCAAATCATGCGTTGCGATGATGCCAACAGCTTTGTGCGCCATAAGGTTTTTAATCAAACCAATCGTTCCCGCCCGTTTATCGTTGGAATTTGTACCCCTCAGTATTTCATCCAAAATGACAAAAGTCCTTTGATTTTGTTCCAATTCAGAGATAATACGCTTCAAACGCTTCAATTCTGCAAAGAAAAACGACTCACTGTTTTGTAAAGAATCGCTCACCCGCATACTCACAAAAACATTGAATGGATAAAATTTAAACTCGTCGGCACACACAGGTGCACCCATTTTTGCGAGAACCAAATTGACACCCAAAGTCCTCAAAAAGGTGCTTTTACCTGACATATTAGAGCCCGTTAAAACGACAAACGATGGGTCGTTAAACACCATATCATTGCCAACACGTTTATCCCTCGGGATCAGTGGATGACCTACATTTTTCATAAAAAGCCCCCCCTCAGTAAGTTTTGGGTTTTGGGCATTGGGTATTGCGTTTAAAGGCGTTGGAAATATAAAATCAGGATGATTATAGGAAAAATTGGCAATACTCGATAAAGATTCAAACTCTCCAATAACTTGAAACCATTGAAAAACCGTATGCCCAAAAGTCTGTTTCCACTTGCCCAAACTGAACAAAGCATGGATATGGTAATGAAACAAACCATTGCCTAAAATAGCTGCAAATGGGTTTATAATATTGTCAAATTGGTTCAAAATAACGGATAAACGCTTCATCGCTTGACTCGCAGATGCGCCTTCAACGACGATACTTTGTTTCAATTGGTTCAATTTTTCAGACGTAAACGTTTCATTTTCAATGGCTTTTAACAAAACTGCGTATTTCTGAAACGACAAACTCATGTCACTCAACATTTCATTTTCGTGTTTGATAAGCTTATGTTGACTTGCAACAATCAATAAGTTGAGGAGACCTAAAGCCTTGAATAATGGTAATGCCATCGCCCAATCCGTTGCAAAAAGCAGTATCAAAATAAGGCATGTTAAGAAAGGTAAAACATAGGAAACAATCCTAAAAAACGCATTATTTTGCAAAGGCGACGGCTTTTCAATCCAATTTTCAAATTTCCCCATCCGTTCATTTTTATCCGCAAACATTTGCCCGTTTGCTTGAAATCGCTGCCGCCATGCCATTTTATTCTCCAATTCCTTTACCGCTTCTTGTCGCAAGACAATATCCACCCCCTCAGTATTTTCGAGATTTTTTGCCAATTCTACCTTGCCAAACACCGTTTCAGTCCGATTCAGATGTTGAAAAATGGACAAATTGCCGAACATATCTAAGTCATAACTGTAAGGATGTTCAGGATTAATAAACGCCTCGCCGCCATCAAAAGCAGATAAATCGCCTTTGAGATATACCTGTTCGGCTTGATTTATTTTTACCAATAATTCAAAAAGCGTTTCCTGCTCCTTGATGTGTGCATGAATGAAAACCAAAGCCAAAAATGCAAAACCTAACAGACCAATAACGGCTGCCAAAGCCACCCAATTTTGGTCATTAAAGAAAAAATAACTGCCTGTCAACAAGGTTAACATCGTTATTAATCGCAAAGCAGCAATAATATTGGCTTTTTTTGCTTGTTTTTGGCGCAAGATTTCGTAGTGGGTTTCGGCTTGCGCGTAGTGTTGTGCGGGAGAAGACATAAATTTATTTTTTGAGGCGCAAAGATAGTACAATGTTTCTTGTTCAAGATTCGATATTTCTCATAAAAAAAAGGTCAGAACCTTTATCATCAGGTCTGACCTTTTTGCGGGTAGCTTTTTTTTCGCCTTGCCTGCGTTTTTCTTTGGCGCGCGCCCTTAAAACTGAGCGAGGCGTTTTTGAAGGTTTTCGTTCTGGGTCTTGTTTCAAAGCCTTTTCAACCAAGCGAATCAGTTTTTTTTCAGCCAATAATTTGTTCGCTAATTGAGAACGCTCGGTTTGATTGACAACAGACAAAATACCTTCTTTTGAAATCTGATTTTCTAACTTATTGAAAATCAATTCCTTTTCATCACTTTCAAAAGCAAATGATGCCGTCACATCTAACAACATCTCAACTTTCGTCTCAACTTTGTTGACGTTTTGACCACCACTGCCGCCACTTCTTGAAGTCCGATAAGTGAGTTCTTTTTTTAAAATGTCTAAATCCATGATTTACTAAAATTACTTGTTAATAATGAACTGAAAACGATTTTACTTGGTAATTAGTTCCCTAACTATCAACAAATTATGCACTCACTAAAATATACTGAGGGGTTTATTATTGATTCTTTCAATAATTTTACATCTAAAAACAACTTTAAAACAAAGCATTTGTTAGAATTGCACGACAAAAGGACATTTAGGACATAAACCATTTTTTTATGAAAAATAAGAGAGCTATAGTGTGGTTTCGCAACGATTTGAGATTACATGACAATGAAGCGTTGCAAGATGCGATGAGAAATGCCGATGAAGTCATTCCGATTTATGTCATTGACGAGCGTGTTTTTCGAGGCAAAACGTCTTTTGGTTTGCCAAAAACAGGCAAATTTCGACTGCGTTTTATCCTTGAAAGCCTTGCCGATTTAAGACAAAACTTGCGAAATCATGGTTCTGAACTCTATGTCCGAATAGGTAAACCCGAAGAAATTGTTTTCGATATTGCCCAACAAGCCAAAACATCGTGGGTCTTTTGCAATCGAGAGAGAACGGCAGAGGAGTTGTTTGTTCAAGACAATTTAGAACAAAAATTGTGGCGAATTGGTCAAGAATTGCGCTATTGTCGTGGCAAAATGCTGTATCATACAGCCGATTTGCCGTTTCCAGTCAATCATACGCCAGATACTTTTGCACAATATCGCAAAGAAGTGGAACGCATCACACCTGTTAGAGAACCTTTCCCAACGCCCAACCATATTGGCAACACCAGTTTTGACCTTCAAATAGGTGAAATCCCACATCTTTCAGATTTTGGTTTTGATGATTTTGAACACGATGAACGTGCTGTTTTGCCTTTTAGAGGTGGCGAGACTGAGGGGTTAAAACGCCTGAAATATTACCTTTGGGATACCAATTTGATTAAAACGTATGAAGAAACACGCAATGAAATGATTGGTGGGGACTATTCCTCAAAGTTTTCAGCCTATTTAGGACAAGGCTGTTTGTCACCAAAAATGATTTACCATGAATTGAAAAAATACGAAGCAGAACGGGGCGACAATCGCTCAACATATTGGCTGTTTTTTGAATTGCTATGGCGTGATTATTTCCGCCTTGTTGGTAAAAAACATGAAGAAGCCATTTTCCAAATCGGTGGTTTATCGGGTAAACCTGATAAAAAATGGCAGAACGATGAACGACTTTTCAGCATTTGGGCAGAGGGCAAAACAGGTATTCCGTTCATTGATGCCAATATGCGAGAACTGAATGCAACGGGGTTTATGTCCAATCGAGGTCGTCAAAATGTCGCCAGTTTTTTGATAAAAGATTTGAATATTAATTGGATAATGGGCGCAGAATGGTTTGAAAGTCAATTAGTTGACTACGACCCATGCAGTAATTATGTCAATTGGATGTACATCGCTGGAGTTGGAAACGACCCGCGCGAAGACCGTTATTTCAATATATTAAGTCAAGCAAATCGCTATGATGCCAAAGGGGATTACGTCAAATTGTGGTTGCCAGAATTGCAGAAAGTGCCGATTGAAAAGATACATCGTCCTGATACTTTAACCGATTCGGAACAAACCGCTTGTTGCTTAAAATTGGGTGTAAATTATCCTAAGGCTATGATTGCGACGGCGAAATGGTGTTGATACTGAGGGGGCTAAAATTAGACTTTGGTTTTTGGAAATTTAATATTGTAATATATCTGCCTCAAAGAAAGTATCATTTTGTACAAAGGCAATTCAATCACTTCATCAATATCATCATAAAAAGTGCTTTGCCATTTTCCGCCACCGTTGCGATAAAAAAATTGTACAAAAACCTCGTCTTGCGAAACGGTCAAGTAGTAATTCATCGTCGGAATAGTTGTGTATTCACGTAATTTTATGACATTATCTCTATGTTCAGAGCCTTCTGAAAAAACCTCAACAGCAATTAAAGGTTGACGTAAATGAAAAAGGTCTTCATCAGAAGAACCATCAGCAGCAACGACGACATCGGGATAACGGTAGATTTTACCGTCCCGAACCACCATTTTTACATCATGTTGAAAAACATCGGATTCGGTATCATCGAAAATACGACGTAATTCGATATAGATATTGCCAGCAATTTTATTGGCGATTTTGCTTTCTCCGGGCATTTCGTATAGTTTACCATGAACAAATTCATGCCGAACATCTGATTGACGTTCCAACTCAAAATATTCTTCGACAGTATATATTTTATCAATAACAGCAGTTAGTGTCTCCATTTTATCTCTAATTTGTAACAAAAATAGTGTTTTTTATGGAATCAATGGGCATTTTTTAAAAATTTTAGAATTCGGTATTCAGAAAACGTGTTTGGTTATTTCTTAACTTTCATTTTTTTTTGAAAGTTTGCAACCATAGTTTTGTACTTTTGTTTTCCATTTGACCCCCTCAGTATTTTCTTGAAAAAACATTTTTTAGA
>JANLQI010000310.1:0-2954 GCA_031367705.1 Saprospiraceae bacterium
GGTTTTTTATTTTTTTGCAAAAAAATAAAAAACCTATTCAATTTCCGTCCACTATACCTAAACCCAATAATTTGTATCGTAAATCATTAAAAATATAAGAAACCATGAACCGAAACGATTTACAAATAACGACTCAATTCAATTCCCGCAAATCGCTTTTTGCCTTTTGCATATTGCTTTTTGCGCTTTTTGCCTTGCCTTTTACCGTTTTTTCACAAGAATCGAAAGGTGGCATACCCCTCAGTATTTCCGACAAAATAGATGCGCCCGAAGCATTTGATGTGCCTCAACCCGATTGGGCGCGCATACGTGAGGAGGACAAAGGAGCAGTCGGCAGCTTCCGTTTTGCTGTGCCGATTGCTGTTGATTTGAACATGAAAAATGCAGGGACTTGGCGTGACTTGCCCGATGGCAACCGCTTGTGGCAATGTCGTATTCGGTCAACCGATGCCTTGGGTTTGGCGTTGACTTTAGAAAATTTTGAATTGCCAAAAGGTGCAAAGTTGTTTCTTTTAGCACCCGACGGGTCAAGCGTTTTGGGGGCTTATGATGCGGATAATAATCCTGCAAGCCGCAAATTTTTTATCGGTTTTATACGTGGAAAAGAAGCCGTTTTAGAATATTATGAACCTAAAAACGCAGGCAAAAAAGCTGATTTTACTATAAAAACCGTTTATCATGCCTACAATCAAGTGATGATGGGTGGTGTTGGTTTTGGCGCATCTGTCAGTTGTAATATCAATGCCAATTGCCCAACGGCTTCGAATTGGCAAACGCAGAAACAGGGTGTAGTTCGCATCCTCGTTGTAACGGCTCAAGGCACGGGGTGGTGTAGTGGTGGATTGGTCAATAATACAAAACAGGACGGCAAGCCCTATATTTTGAGTGCTTATCATTGCGTAGATGGGTTAACGCCTGATTACAGTCAGTGGACTTTTTTCTTTAATTATGAAAGTCCAAATTGCCAAAACCCTCAAACAGAGCCGATTAGCCGCTCCATTCAAGGCTGTATGAGTCGTGCAGGTGCGCAAGAGACGGATTTTTTACTTCTCGAATTGAATTTCAGAATTGCCCTCGATGTCAATGCCCAATACCTCGGTTGGAATCGGGATTCGACGGTTTTACCGACTTCAACGGTGATGATTCACCATCCAAAAGGCGATATAAGAAAATACAGCCGCGACAGCCGACCTGCGGTTGTTTACAATTCAGGGGCTTCATGGACTAATGGCGCGTTTTCGCCACCTCGAAGCCATTTGAATGTCATTTTTGATGAAGGCTTAGTTGAACCAGGTTCTTCTGGTGCGCCGCTTTTCGACCCCTCTGGACGTATCATTGGGCAATTACATGGCGGGGGTTTTACGGATTCTTGCCATATGAGTTTTGTGCTAAGTGGTTGGTTTGCAAAGTCTTGGGATGGTAACGGTACGCCTGCGACAAGGTTGAAAGATTGGCTCGACCCCCTCAGTACAGGGGTGAAAATGCTCGGTGGAACGGCTGTTCCGACCACAACGATTGTGAGTGGTACGATAAAAACATGGAGGAATGACGCTATGGCGAATCAAAAAATTGTCATTGGCAATGACTCCACAACGACCAATGCTTCAGGTGTTTTCACCTTGAATTACGTGCCGTTGAATACACAATTGAGCGTCAAACTAAGTCGCACAACCAATATGGATAACGGTGTTGATGCCGTTGATATGTTACTGTTGCGGCGCAACTTATTAGGTCTCAATACGTTACGTACTGAGCAGCAAATAGCAGCGGATGTGGATAGAACGGGTGAGTTAGATGCTGTTGATATGTTGTATATTCGACGTTTTTTGTTGGGTATTGCGCCCACTTTACCATCAGGCAAGTCGTGGTTTTTTTATCCCGAGTCAACGATTCAAAATCCAGCTTCGCCTTATGATTCATTTAACGTGTCGTTTAATGCGGCGACTTTTAATTTTAATTTTATAGGTGTTAAAATGGGAGATATAGATGGGTCTGCCGACCCCAATCAATAATTATTCATCAAAAAAGCCTTGCTTTAATTTCGGGTATTTGAGAATTGTGAGACACTTACCCTTCTTTTTCCTTTAATTTCCTAATTTTGGCGGAATTTTAAAAAAATTGCAGTCAACGAAATCAAATCATAATATACGTGTTTACTTTCTTTTCACATCTTGGTCGCTATTTAATCATGCTGCGCACAGCCTTCTCGAAGCCTGAGAAATTGCGTATGTATTGGATTGAAACAGCGCGACAAATGAACGATATAGGCGTAGGTTCTGTCATTATCGTTGCATTAGTCTCTGTTTTTGTTGGAGCCGTTGCTTCAGTTCAGTTCGCCTATCAGCTCAATGGGCAGTTGGTGCCTCGTTATTATATTGGCTATATCGTCCGCGATTTGTGCATCATTGAGATGTCACCGACGGTTTCCTGTCTTGTTTTAGCAGGTAAAGTAGGTTCAAATATGGCGGCAGAAATCGGCGGTATGCGACAAAAGGAGCATATTGATGCCATGGAAGTCATGGGTGTCAATACGGCGGCTTATCTTATCATGCCTAAAATAATTGCGGCACTTGTGATGATACCGATACTCGTCTCTTTATCGGCTTTTCTGGGCAATTTAGGCGGCTATCTCGCAAGTGTCCCGACTGAATTATTGTCACATGGCGATTATGTCCGTGGTTTACGATCGTTTTTTGCACCTTATAATGTGGTCATAATGTTTGTAAAAGCATTCGTTTACGCTTTTTTGCTAACGTCTATTTCCTGTTATCAAGGCTATCATGTTAAAGGTGGTAGCGTTGAACTCGGTCAAGCTTCTACAAACGCAGTCGTTTATAGCGATATTGGTATCTTATTGGCAGATTATCTTATTACTATTGTTCTAACAAGATAGTTATTAGTTGTTGGTTATTGGTTATTATGGATTGGTTATTATCAAACAATCCCTAATAAAC
>JANLQI010000384.1:0-8058 GCA_031367705.1 Saprospiraceae bacterium
ACTGATTCGACTGGTTTTCACTGATTTTCTTTGTTCCTTGCAGAATGACAAAAAGAAAATCTGTGAAAACCAGTCGAATCAGTGTCATCTGTGGTCAACAGAAATCATTACTAAAATCAACACATTGAAATATATAGCAAAAACTTTTGCAGGACTTGAAGGTGTCCTCGCCAAAGAAATCGAAAGTATCGGTGGTGAAAACATCGAATTAACAAAACGGGGAGTCATTTACGAAGGCGACCAACGACTTTTATATCGTTCAAACCTTGAATTGCGGACAGCGTTGCGCATTATGATGCCCATACATACATTCCATGCACCGGATTTGGATGTTTTTTACAAACGCATTAGAGAAATAGAGTGGTGGAAGTACATGGATTTGGAACATACGTTTGCCGTAGATGCCATAGCAAGGTCTGCGATTTTCACCCATTCGCATTATGTCGGTTTGAAAACCAAAGATGCGATTGTTGACCAATTCCGAGATAAAATGAATCGTCGTCCGAATGTGGATATCGAGCGTCCTGATATTCAAGTTAATGTGCATGTACATGGCGATGAGTTTTCGATTTCGCTTGATGCGTCGGGCGATTCGTTGCACAAAAGAGGTTATCGTGAACAATCTGTTGCAGCCCCTTTGAACGAAGTTTTGGCAGCAGGTATGATAATGTTAGCGGATTGGAAGGGCGAAACGGACTTTATGGACGCTTTTTGTGGTTCAGGTACGTTGTTGACGGAAGCGGCTTTGATAGCACATCGCATTCCGCCACAATTTCGACGCGGCTATTTTTGTTGTAAAAATTGGTTAGATTTTGATAAAAAATTGTGGGATGAAGTAATTTTGGAAAGCGACAGTCACCGTGTTTTGGACTTTAAACCTAAAATTATGGGTTCTGATTTCAGTGGTCGGTCATTGAGCGCAGCGCAAGCTAACTTAGAATCAATAGGTTTTAATCGTAAAATAAAATTAGAAAAAGCTGATTTCTTCACACGCAGCGCACCTATTTTCCCACCAAGAGGTGAAAATACTGAGGGGGGCGGTACGATGATAATGAACCCACCTTATGACGAGCGTTTGGAAATTGAAGATGCCATAGATTTTCATAAAAAAATTGGCGATACCATGAAAAAGAATTGGAAAGGCTGGACTGTTTGGGTTATGACAGGCAATTTAGAAGCGGCAAAATTCATCGGTTTGCGTCCACGTCGTAAGATTCATTTGTTCAACGGTGCATTGGAATGTCGTTTGTTGAAGTTTGAAATGTATTAAATGTTAAGGTTTTATGAAAAATTAATTTTTCTTATTCGTCCTTTTTAAACCAAATATTAAACAACTATTATGAGCGAACAAATGGAACAGGATTTTATCCCTTTCACTTCGGACTATGGTTTCAAAGTGACTTTTGGCAATGAGAACAATACCGTTTTTTTGAAACGGGCATTGAAAGCCTTATTGCAATTGCGCTATGACATTAAAGAAATCGTCTTTTCAAAAGCGACATTTGAAGGCTTGCTCAAAGAAAGTCGAAGTGGTATCTACGATATGGTTTGCACCGACGAGCGTGGCGATACTTTTATCGTGGAAATGCAAGCAAAGGCAAAATCGTTTTTTTTGAACCGATTGCAGTTTTATGCTTTCCAACGTTTTGATATTTTAGTGAAAAAAGGTAAATTTGACTTTAATATCAAGGAAAAGATTTACTGTATTGCCTTTTTAGGAACGAATATCAGCGATGTTCCCACCTATCACAATACCATTTCTTTGAAAAATCAAGACGGTATTGAGTTTTCAAACGCTATTCAATACGTGACAGTGGAGTTAGAAAAATTCAATTTATCCGTCGAAGAAGTACAAACGGATTTAGAAAAATTAATTTTCACCATTAAAAATGCACATAAAATGACCAATACAGCAGAAAAACCCGCCTTTTGGGAAGAAGATTGGCTCAATATTCCAATGGGTGAATTAGATATTCGCACCTTGTCTCCTGAAAGATACGAGGCTTATCAATATTTTCTCGTTCATCAAGCAGAAGCGGAACGACTGCAAAGAGAACAGAAAGAAAGAGAAAGAGAGCAGAAAGAAAGAGAAAGACAATTGTTGAAAAAAGAGAAAGAATTGTTAATTATGGAGGAACGTGTTGAAGAAAGTAAAATCGAAAGTAAAATCGAGGGTAAAATTGAAGGCAAAATTGAAGGTAAAATTGAAATCATAAAGGAGTTATTAAAAGAAGGATTGCTACCAGTTAGTAGTATTGCAAGGGTCGCTCATGTTTCGGAAGCCTTCGTATTGAAAATACAGAAAGAACTTTAAAATCACATTTTGAGAAACGAGCCATTTTTTGAGCAAGCACATCAGAAAATGGCTCTTTTTGTTTGAAATATACCGTTATTTGTTATTTAAAATTAAAAACATGCGTAAAATATTTTTTTTAATTGTAATGACTTTTATGTGTTTGAATGGTAAATCACAAACAGTAGGTTTGTCTTTGACTGATATTAAAACACCCCCTCAGTATTTGTCGCTAAAAAAAGAAAAATTACGCCTAAAAAGCAGTTTTAATACTGATAATCAACAAGTTGTAAAAAACAAACCCCGTTCCATACCTTCCGTTTTTTCTGTTGAAACGTTGCCATTTTTTTGTAAAATTGAATACAAATTAGGTTTGAATAATAAACTACCCGTTAAATTTAGATTAGGCGATGTGCAGTACATTGAGCAATTAGAAGGAAAACATTAGAATAAAAATAAAAAGCCCTGAAAGGACGGGCGTAATGTGAAAACAATGGGTAACGCCCATTGAAATAATAAACCAAAATATAAAAAATGCTATGCGCAGTAAAACATTATGGGTCTTTTTTGTACTCACCTCTTTCTTAATGTCAATGACTTTTTCGTCGAAACGAACCCCCTCAGTATTATCTTCAAATATCAAAGACAACCTATCAGAATACGGTTTTTTTGAAGGAAAATTGGCTGATTTAAAACCTACTAAAGGCGTTGTGCCTTATACACTAAACGCACCTTTGTTTTCAGATTATGCTCAAAAATTGCGTTTTGTTCAACTCCCAGATGGTCAAACAGTTGATTTTAATGCCGATTCTGTGTTTCAATTTCCGATTGGCACAAAGATTATCAAGACGTTTTTATATCCAAACGATTTCAGAAATGCTCAAAAAGGACGGCGCATTTTAGAAACACGTGTTTTGTTACATGATGACGACGGCACTTGGGTTGCCATGCCGTATGTCTGGAATGAGGCACAAACAGAAGCGACTTTAGAGCCTGCGGGAGATACTAAAAATGTGGTTTTTAAAGATGCTAAAGGGCGTAAACAGGCGTTTGAATACTTGATTCCAAATGTCAATCAATGTCGTGGCTGCCATATTCGGGGCAATAAAATGTCGCCAATTGGCCCTTCAGCACGCCAACTAAATGGTGATTTAGATGCTCAAAATCAATTAGTTGCGTGGAAAAAGGGTGGTATACTGAGGGGTCTGCCTGATGATTTGACAAGCGTTCCGAAGTTCCCAAAATATGAAGACAATGCGGTTTCGATTGACCGCAGAGCAAGGGCGTACCTTGATATAAATTGCGCCCATTGCCATAATTTGCAGGGCCCTGCGGTGACATCGGGCTTGTTTTTAGATTGGAAAACAACGGATTCAACAGCTTTTGGGTTTTACAAAACACCTGTTGCTGCAGGTCGTGGTTCGGGCAATTTGAAATTTGATATTGTACCACAAAAACCTTCTGAAAGTATTTTGTTGTATCGTTTAGCATCCATTGACCCAGGCGAAATGATGCCAGAAGTAGGTCGAAAACTCGTTCATACTGAGGGGGTCGAATTGATTCGAGAGTGGATAAAAACAATGAAATAAAGAAATTTTGCGTTTACAGACTTTAGAGAATTTACAAAAAACAAACATTCAACTGTCTATGAGCTATTACAAACAACTCGCAGTTGCGCTTATCGCGCTTGCCTTACCTTTTTTATCAAAAAGTCAAGTAAAAATCACGATTGACAATGTGAAAGCGACTTATGCTGCTAATGAAAAAGCGGCTTTTCGCATCAGTTCCAATGTGGTCGGAAGCGTATCCTATTCCATTTACTACGACCCTCGTGATCCCAATTCGATTATAAAAAAAGGCAGTTTTATGATTCGTCAAGGGCAGTCCGATTCTGTTGTAATTTTTGGTTTACCACAAGCTGGAGTCGTGTTTTTCAAAGCCGAACAAAATGGCAATGCGGCAATAGTCAGTGTCGCTTTTGACCCCCTCAATATTCAACCTATTGAAGCAGAGCCTACGGATTTTGATGATTTTTGGAAAAAAGAAAAGGAAAAATTGAAAGCAGTACTCATGAATCCGCAATTGACCTTGAAAAGCACCTTGCCAAACGGCTCAAAACTGTATTTTTTAAGATTAAACAACGTGGACGGGCGGACGGTCAACGGTTACATTGCAATTCCTGCGGGTGGCGGTAAGTTTCCGGCGGTCATTCAGTTACCACCTTTTGGCACGACACCTTTTGAACCAGATGCGTTTATTGTGACCGATTTTGCTGAAAAATGTCAATCCATCATTGTCCAATTAACGGTGCATAATACGCCACCTAATGAAGAAGACCCAAACGCATATAAGCCCGAAGACTTGACTGACCCTACGAAATACTACAATCGGTGGATGCTTTTAGGTGGTTTACGAGCGATAGATTATGTGGCTTCACGCACCGATTTCAATGGAAGTTTGGGATTGTGTGGCAATTCGCAAGGCGGGGGTTTAGCGATTTCGTTGGCGGGTTTGGACGACAGAGTGAAGGCAGTTTTAGCAATCGCACCCGCCAATAGTGAGCAACAAGGCACACGTTATTATAGAGCGAGTGGTTTTCCACGTTATAATATAGGTGGGGCTGCGTTGGGTATGGATACCAATTTGGTTAAAAAAGCGTCGAAATACCACGATGCCGCTTATTTTTTGAAGCGTTACAAAGGTGCTTTAATGATGCAAACAGGTTATAAAGACGATGTAGCACCTTCGGCAACACATTTTGCGGCTTATAATCAGTTTACAGGGGCAGCGACGATGTTGCATTTGAGGGAAATGGGTCATAACTATCCAGAAGAATATTGGTTGGGACGTTATTCGTTTTTTAGTCAGTTTTTGACGGGTTTTGCGAATCCGTTTTCTTTCAAGAAGACATATAATATCAATGCAGGCAACGACCCAAAAGATGCGGTTTTGGACTCGGTTATACTGAGGGGGGCTATTTTTAATGATGGTGTAGAAAATGTGACTTTATCTGTTTTGTGGGAAAAAGTATCTGGAATAGGCGATGTGACCTTTGAAAATGCCAAATCGAGGACGACAAAAGTCCGTTTTAGCGAAGCGGGAACTTATATTTTGCGTTTTTCTGCCGAAGATGATTATCTCATCAATGACCCAACACAAGCGAAATTTTATTCCATGCGTGATTTCGTGACGATAGATGTTAAAAAAAAAGATAGCGGCGGGGCAGGTAATAATATTGAGATGAAAAACTTAGTTATTACACCTAACCCTTCGACAGGTTCTTTTATAGTTCGTTGGGAGGCGATTTATAGCTACAAAAAAATACGTGTTTATGATAATACAGGCATTCTTGTTTCTGAAAAAGACATAAATTTAGATGACAGGGAGGTTAAAATAGATTTATCGAAGGCACAAGATGGCACTTTTACACTCGTAATGGTCAATAAGTTTGGGCGTTTCATTTCGAAAAAAATTGTAAAGGTCAGTAAATGAGTTAACGAAGTAAAAAAAACGCCCAATTTTCCCACTGTTTACCACTAATCGTTATATCACTTCCACTTTTTACCACGGACTTTGTTTTTTTAATGAAAATAGGATGACAACTTCACAAGAGCTGTCATTTTTTTATGTTTTTCATGAAGCAATACTAAAAAAGCACCCCTCGGTATCGCCTGTATTTTTAAAAGTTTTGTGAAGCACAATAAAAAATGGAGTTGATTTATATTTTTTTTCCAACGATAAAAAAAAGCATAACCTATAAAACGCTGAATGTCAATATCTTGTTCAGAATGTGGAAATGTGGATAAGTTTTTTTGAAAAAATAAGTGGGAAAATGTGGGTAATTGTGGGAAAATGGTCTTACTTTTGAACCATAAAGCAGCAGTCAAACAACAATCTATGCATTTTATCATAAATTATGAAGGTTGAAGTGAGACAATTAATCAAATAAAAATGCTCAACCTACGAGGAGAATATGATTGTTCGATGGATGCTAAAGGACGCATTCGGTTGCCTTCGTCACTTTTAAAGAAATTGGGCGAGCGTGACAACTATCATTTTGTACTCAATAAAGGTTTTGAAAAACATTTGACGCTTTATCCGATTGAAGTTTGGGAGACTACGGTAAAAGATTTTGAGAAACTAAACGCGTACGACAACGATACAAGACAATTTCTTCGCCGATTTCATAATGGCGCGACAGATATTGAAATGGATGACCAAATGCGAATTCTCGTTCCCAAAAGGCTCTGTGAATTTGCAGGATTAGAAAAAGAAGTTATTTTAAACGCCTATGGCGATAAAATTGAGATTTGGGAGGCATCAGCGTATGAAGACATGATGAATGGCGGCGATACGACGATGGCAGAATTAGCCCAGAAAGTTTTGGGTAACCGAAGCGAATAATTCTATCAACCAAAATTTTTGCACACACAACCACAACTGTTTTTTTTTCTTACACACACACACAAATTAGTACACACCTCACACTGTGAAACACGATATCTTACATTTAATTTTTTTTTCCAACTTTACGGATTCCGGATTTTGTTGATTTCTAATTTTTTAAAAAAATGAGGAATCAGTCAGAATCCGGAATTTTTTTTTGTAGAAAAGCCTACCTTGTCCCACAATTTAATAACATTATGTCAACTTATCATACAACTGTTTTACTCGATGAAGCCGTAACGGCTTTGAATATGCGTCCAGATGGCGTTTACGTTGACGCGACCTTTGGCGGTGGTGGTCACAGCCGCTTGATTTTGGAGAGTCTTGACGACAAAGGTACGCTCGTCGGCTTTGACCAAGATGATGATGTGCGCACACAAATTATTGAAGATGAACGTTTTATATTTCTAAATCATAATTTTAGAGAACTGAAACGTATGTTACGCTTTTCGGCAATTCGGCGAGTGGATGGCATTTTAGCAGACTTGGGTGTCTCGTCTCATCAGTTCGACGAAGTAGAAAGAGGTTTTTCATATCGCTTTGATGCGCCTTTGGATATGCGCATGAATCAAGCAGAAGGCACAACGGCAGCGAAGATATTGAACACTTATACGGCTGAAAATCTGCAAAAATTACTGAGTGAATATGGCGAAGTGCGCAACGCCCGCACACTATCCAATGCCCTTGTTGCAGCAAGAGTCGGTAAATCTTATCAGAATATCAGTGACCTTTTAGCGGTCACCGACCCCCTCAGTATGGGCGACAAAATACGCTATCGGTCTCAAGTTTTTCAAGCTTTGCGGATGGAAGTGAACGATGAAATCGGTGCTTTGAAAGATTTTTTGCAACAAAGTTTGGAAGTTTTATCGGTCGGAGGACGTTTGGTGGTCATTACTTTTCATTCGATTGAAGACCGAATTGTGAAAAACTTTATGAAAAGTGGTAACTTTGAGGGTGAATTAGATACTGATTTTTATGGTAATATCACACGTCCGTTTACAGTTATTACTAAAAAGCCGATTGAACCTTCGGCTGAGGAAATTAGAAATAATCCACGTTCGCGTTCTTCAAAATTGCGGATTGCAGAAAAGAATTAGTTTTGAATAAAGGTGAATAAAGGTATAGTAAACATAAATCTATTTAAATTTATGTTTACTATACCTTTGATAAAAACGATTTTAAGTTAATAAAATATCATTTTGAATTATTTTAAACTAATTTAGTACTAAATTATACGCATTTAGATAATTGTTTAAATATATTGTAACAGCTTAGGTCGCAACCTATATAAATAAATTTTGTTTTAGAGCAATGGGTAA
>JANLQI010000393.1:0-7858 GCA_031367705.1 Saprospiraceae bacterium
CCGCCCTTTCCATCCCGATTGGATTCCTGCCAATGAGCCGTTGGCAGAAGCTGACAGCAGCAATGGCGTGATGATGATTGGTACAAAAGGCGTAATGACTTGCGGTACTTATGGTAATACACCTAAAATTTACATGAAAAATGGTGAAAAAATAGAAATGCCTAAGGCAGACCCTTCAGTAAAAGGACTGCCTGAACATGGTCATCAAGTCGCTTGGACAGAGGCATGTAAAGCGGGTTTCAATAGCCCACAGCACAAAGCGTTGTCTTCGTCTTTCGACTATTCTGGTCCATTGACCGAAACTGTTTTGATGGGCAATTTGGCTATTCGCAGTTATATGCTGCGTACTGCAACCGACAAACCGAATAGGTTCAATTATGACGGACGCAAAAAACTGCTTTGGGATGGTACAAATATGAAAATTACAAACTTCGAAGATGCCAATCAATTCGTTTCACGTCCTTATCGTGAAGGTTGGAAATTGGTATAATCAATCCCCACAACACTTGGGGAGTCATTTCGCAGGTCACTGTGATTTGATTCCCCAAAATCTTTAATTGATACGCTTGCTATAAGGCTTTTTATTCAATATTTTTTCATGTGGTTCGGACACATGAACAGCGAAGCTATTATAGCCCCCCCCTCAGTATAAATACCGTTTTTTACTGATTTTCAATAGAAAAATAATGAAATCTCTATTTTCAATCTGCTTAATATTCGCCTTTTTAAGCCCTACATCAGGTCAAACGGAAAGACTGACGGGGAGACTCATCAAGAAAGAATGGTCAAAAACCATCGAAAGCTATTGCGCTGGCGGTAGTTCCTTCTATGTTTTGTTAACGGATGAAAAAGAGGAAGTTCTTTTAGATATTTCGGCTTGGAGAAAGCGAAAAATTGAAAAAAAACTCAATAAACAGGTCATTCTAAACGGACGTTGGGAATCGGTCACCAAATCAAATGATGACCCCTTTACCCAACATCCAACAGCGGCAGTCCAATGTCAAAAATTTGTTGTGAAGAAATAAATAGCGGTACCTCCTCCCAATAAATCGTATAAACTTGTTCATTTTCAAGCATTTTAAAGAAAAATACAATGAAATCTGCATTCTCTCTATGTTTAATGACACTATTGACTGTCAATACTTTTTGTCAAAACCAATGGAAAGACCTATTTAATGGCACCGACTTGAAAGGTTGGACAAAAAAGAACGGCAATGTCGAATATAAAATAAAGGACAAAACAATCATCGGCATTTCACAAATGAACACACCCAATACCTTCCTATGTACAGATGAAACCTACGGCGATTTTGTCTTAGAATTAGAGGTAAAAGTAGAAGTCGGCTTAAACTCAGGCATCCAAATCCGCAGCCTCAGCGACCCCTCAGTAATGAACGGTCGTGTACATGGTTATCAAGTCGAAATTGACCCGGGTGGACGTGCTTGGAGTGGCGGCATTTATGACGAAGCCCGCAACGGTTGGCTTTATCCTTTATCCATCAATCCAAAAGGTCAAAAGGCTTTCAGAAATGGTCAATGGAACAAATACCACATCGAAGCCATTGGCTCAAGCCTCAAAACATGGATTAACGGTATCCCTTGCGCCAATCTCCTTGACCCGCAAACGGCTCGTGGCTTAATTGCTTTGCAAGTACATCAAATCAAAAATGAATCACAAAATGGCTTAACCGTTCAATGGCGCAATATCAGAATTGCAACAGAAAATCTAAAAGAGGTCGTTTGGCAAGGTGGCGACGAAGCTCCAGAAGTCAGTTATCTAAACAATCAATTATCCGAAAACGAAAAAAGAACAGGCTGGCGACTGCTTTTTGATGGTAAAACAAGCACAGGTTGGCATAAAATGGGCAGCGATGCTTTTCCAAAACAAGGCTGGGTGGTTGAAAATGGTGTGCTGAAAATATCTAATTCACATCAAGACAGTACGAAAAAAGGCGGTGACATCAGCACCGACCAAGTGTTTTCAAACTTTGAATTAGAATTGGATTTTAATGTGACAACAGGCGCAAACAGTGGTGTCAAATACTTTGTTGTCGAAGACTCAAAGAAAAAATCAAGTGCCGCCTTAGGGCCTGAATTTCAAGTTTTAGACGATAAAAACCATGCAGATGCCAAAGAAGGTGTCAATGGAAATCGCACAACAGGTTCTCTTTACGACCTTATTTCAGCTGAAAATTTGTCAGAAGGCAGTAAAGATAAGCGCATGAATCCGCCTGGTAAATGGAATAAATTACGCATCGTCTCCAAAGATGGACACGTTGAACATTGGCTCAACAATCTTAAAGTGGTGGAATATGACCGCCATTCTCAGATATATCGCAACTTGATTGCTAAAAGTAAATACAGTAAATATCCTGATTTTGGACAAGCCGCATCAGGACATATTGTGTTGCAAGACCACAGCGATGAGGTGCATTATAGAAGTATAAAGGTTAGAGAATTTTAATGGGCTGCCACAACCTCATTTGTTTTTAGAGCAGTGGCTGTTAATTTTGACCATTGTTGAATGATTTTTTGAGTCAATTTTAATACTAATGGTGCAGAAATATCATCTGTTAATGGCTCAAAAATGGTTGTTATGACTTTTTTAATAGGCAGATTAGGGTTTTCCATAAATAAATTCCTTGCCTCCATCTCTACGATAGAGGTTAGAGATAATTCATTTTTTTTAGGAAACATTTGACTAAAAGGAGTCTTTTGAAGATAAAGAATACTTTCATGTATATGAGCGAGAGAGGGGTCTTGTAAAGCCTCTTCAAAGGTCATTGATTTATCTTTTTCATTATTTTTCATTGGACAAATTTACGTTTTAATTTAAAAATATCATAGAATTTTTCAGTCGAATAATCTTCCTCTTTATTATTGACTGTACCAATAATGTGAAATTTCAGATTAATAGCTTCATAATTTCTACGGAAAACGTGATTATACAGTTTTTTCCTTTTTTCATCAACTGGATGAATAAAGATTTCTCTTGAAGGAAATTTGTCTGAAAATTCATAAACAACTTTGGCGATAGTGCTAATTATTTTGACAATATCATGATTATTGGATACAATGGAGTCGTCAATTTCTCCTTTGCCCAAATCGCCAAAAGCTAAATTCCAAAGATTTTTTTCACGGTGTGTAAAAACAATTACTTTCCGTATTATTCCTTGGTTGCCCGTACTTTCAAAATAGAAGTAAGTTTTGTTTTCAAAAGCAATATAGTCGTAAGATTCTTTTATCATTGTATCGTTACAATAAGTTTGTTATAGTTGTTCACACAATAAAAGTCAAATATAATACAACTTTTTACCCCCCTCAGTATTTTTAACAAAAAGTAAAAAACATGAAGCAAATTAAGCTCTATTTCGTCTATTCAATACTCTTTTTTCAAGCATTTACCACATTTGCTCAAAAACCTAAAACAGAACCTGTTGATTTGGTCTATCCATTATTGGATGCCGCAAACTCACGTTGGTTCTTTTTTAATTCCGCTTCAAGACCGTTTGGTATGGTCAATTTAAGTCCCGATAATGCCATTGATGCCGACTGGAATGCGGGTTATCGCTACGAAAAAGACAGTATTAAGTGTTTCAGCCACATTCACGGTTGGCAATTGTCGGGCGTACCTGTGCTGCCGACAACGGGTGATTTTAAAGGACATTTGGGTTCAAATGTCTATGGTTCTAAATTTTCTCATACCAAAGAAGTGATAAAAGCGGGTTATCATAAAGTCGTTTTAGAGGCTTATAATATTACAGCGGAATTGACCTCAACGACCCGCGTTGGTTTTCACAAATACACGTTTCCAAAGTCAGCACAAAGTCATATACTATTTGATTTTGCTACTTTTTTAGGACCTTCTGACACAGATAAGGGTTCTATCAAAAAGGTGAGCAATCAAGAGATTGAAGGGTATGCCATTATGGGCAAAACGACCCGTCGTCCGAAAACAAACACCGTGTTTTTTGTCGCTCAATTTGACAAGCCGTTTGATTCTTTCAAAGGTTGGCGAAAGGGTCAATTAGAAGATATAACAGATATTATTGAAGGCGAAAGGGTAGGGGCGTATGTCAATTTCAAAACAGAAGCAGGTGAAGTGCGGAAGATGAAAGTCGCTATTTCTTACGTCAGCACAGAGCAAGCCCGTTTGAATCTGACAACAGAATTGCCGCATTGGGATTTTGAACAAACCGTAAAAGACAGCCGTGCAGATTGGAATAAATGGTTGAGCCGCATCGAAATTGAAGGCGGAACGGCTACCGAAAAACGTCGTTTTTACACCGATTTATACCATGCTTTGCAAGGCAGACGCATCATTTCTGATGTGAATGGCAAATACAGCGATATGACAGGCGCAGAACGCCGCATCGGTCAAATTCCTTTGGATGAAAACGGAAAACCGAAGTTCAATCACCACAATTCAGACTCTTTTTGGGGTGCACAATGGACACTCAATACCCTTTGGCATTTGATTTATCCTGAAGTAACGGAGTCGTTTGTCAACTCTATGGTGATGATGTATCAAGATGGCGGTTTGATTCCACGCGGACCTGCAGGCGGCAATTATACTTATGTGATGACTGGTGCAGCGACAACACCTTTTATTACGAGTGCTTATTTGAAAGGCATCAAAGGTTTTGACATCGAAAAAGCCTACGAAGGTATGCGTAAAAACCATTTCCCAGGCGGCATGATGAGCAAAGCCGGATATGAACACAATACATTTAAAGGTGGCGGCGTCGAATATTATATCGAGCGCGGTTACGTGCCGCACCCCCTCAGTAATATCAAGTATGGTTTTCATCAAGACGGTTCAACGCAGACTTTGGAGTATGCCTATCAAGACTTTGCTTTAGCGCAAATGGCTAAAAAATTGGGCAAAATGGACGATTATGCCTTGTTTATGAAGCGTGCAGAGAATTATAGAAACATCTGGAATCCCGAAATTGGTTGGATGTGGAACAGAACATTAGACGGTAAATGGGCTGAACCTGTGGACATTTTGCGCTATGACAACGGTTGGGAAGAAGGCAATGCCGCACAATGGACATGGTTTGTACCGCACGATGTACAAGGTTTAATCAATCTCATGGGCAGCAGAGAGGCGTTTACAAAAAAGCTGAATGGCTCTTTTGAAAAAGCCCAAAAACATGATTTTGTTTCGGGCAAAGCCCACGACAAAGAGTTATTAGAAGATTTAAGACGTGTGTATATCAATTATGGCAATCAACCGAGCATCGAAACGGCACATTTATTCAATTATTCAGGTGCGCCGTGGCTCACGCAGTATTGGTCACGCAAAATTGTTGAAAAGGTTTACAGTGACCTTTCACCCAACTTCGGTTACAGTGGCGATGAAGACCAAGGCTTGATGGGCAGTTTGTCGGTTCTCTTAAAGACAGGTATTTTTTCAGTGAATGGCGGTACAACTGCCGAGCCGTTTTATGAAATCAGCAGCCCAAGTTTTAATAAAATCACGTTTCATCTCAATCCTAAATATTATGCGGGCGGCACATTTACCATTGAAGCCAAAAATAATAGTGCTAAAAACTACTACATCCAATCGGCTCAATTGAATGGTAAAACCTTCGACCGTCCTTGGATTTCACATGAAATGCTAGTAAAAGGTGGTAAATTGACCTTGATGATGGGTAAAAAACCGAACAAGTCGTGGGGTAGCAAACCGAATCAAGCACCTGTGTCCATGTCCACTATTTCAAAATAGAACAGAGATTTACGAAATTTTAAAAATTTCGTAAATCTATTCCCGTAATCACCCCCCTCAGTATTTTCTTCTAAAGCATGAGAAAAAAAGCAAAAACAGCCTTAAAAATCCTCTTAATCAGCACAAGTATCTTGTTCTCGATTAAAGGGCAGGCGCAACACCCAATCGCAGTACCGCATGAAAGGACAATCCATTGGAAAACACAATCCGATTTTGCTCAAAAGGTCTATGAATCATTTGCCAATAAAAAATTGAATCCCGACAAAATAAGCGAAAGAGGCAGTAGCCCACGTACTTTTTTAGCAAAACTGCTCTTGAAACGCGATGTCGAAGAAGTCAATACACTGATTCAAAAAATGACAGTGCGGGGTGTAACAGGGTCGCATTGGGCATTGAATCCGAAAGGTGATTATGATTTTACGCTCATGCCTTTGACGACTATTTTGTATTTATTTGATGATAAACCCGATTTGCTGTATCCTAAAACGAAGGATTATTTAGTCAATGTACTTTTGACCGAAAAGGGTGATAAATACCGCAGAGCAGTGCCGAAAACCTTAGGGTTGGTGGCTGATACCGAAAATCACATACTGATGACGGAAGGGTCTCGCTATTTGAAAAATCGGTGGTTGATGCTTCATGGCAATACAAATCCCAATTACGACAATGTCAAAAACGGCATGGAAGCTAAAATTTTAGCTTATTTGGAACGCATGAAAACACGCGGTTTATATGAGTTTAATTCTATTCCATACATCGGATACACCCTTGCAGCTTTATTGAACTTAGAAGGTTTTGCATCCGACAAAGTGCGAACAGAAGCCCGCAATGTTTTGGATTATATGAATTGGACGTATGCGCTCGGCAGCTATCAATTAAGGCATTATCCGCCCATGCGCAGGCGATATGAAAAATCGGTAATTCAAGAATTAATGACCGATTATCAGTCCATGTTTATGAAATCGTGGTTGAGTTATGCGCCTATCGCGGATTTTGATACCAATACCAGTCATGGTGAAGTTCATGCACTCGTAGCTGCGTGTATGCCTTATCGCCCTGCGGATAAAGTTGTGGATTTGATTTTTAATAAAGGCAATGGCTATTTTGTAAAATTAGGGCACGGCAAACGCTCTTGTCCTGAAATATTTACAGCAGGTAAGCACTATTTGCTTTCAGCAGGTGGTGCAAATCAAGGCAAAAGGTCGCTCATTGTTGCTCGTCCGACCACCCTTTTTCTAAATGATGAGGCAACTAAATTACCCGAAACCTTTCATTTAACAGGTCGTGGAACGGATTTTATGAAATGGAACAACACAGGTGTTTATAAAAACTTCGCCTGTGCTTCGGGTGTCGTTTCAGTCCCAACAGGTTTCAAATCTGTTGCAAATGAAGGGAATTGGTCTATTTATGCCGCCAATGACGGTGTTTTAGTCGCTGTTTATACAGCCGATAATTTAGGCATCATGACCGTTTTTGAAGACCACACAGCAGAAAACCTCTTGAAATCCCTTACACAATCCAATCGGGATGCTGCACAATTGAGAACGCAATTTCAAATGCCCAACGGTGAAAAAATAATGTATGATGTGAATGCGGCTCGAAATAAATGGGTGATTAAATCCATAAATGGAAAAGCCGTAGATAGGGATTTTGATAAATGGGATTTGATAAGTGGTGATTTATAAATGAGTTACCCCCTCAGTAGTCAAACCATAAAGTTTTTTGATTTAATTTAACACATAGACTCATAGGACACATAGCTTTAATTAATTGATTTTCAATCCTTTCTATGTGCTCTATCTGGCTATGTGTTGAATAATAAAACCAAAAGAACTTATTTGTTAGAGTACTCAGTATTTTCATTAAAAATGGCTTTAAATATCAATACAAAATGAAAAACAGCATCCTCGTATCTCTTTTCCTTCTTACTTCCTATTCCCTTTTTGCTCAAACGTGGATTGATTCTATTGACGCAGGTGGCAGAAAAGTCTATATGCCCGCCGACAAATACAAATGGGATTGGGGTCAAGCCACGTTTTTAAACAGCTTGGTTCATCTTTACAATGAAAAAACGGGCGCAGAAAAGGATACCTATTTGGCTTACATCAAAACCGCTATGGATGCAAC
>JANLQI010000394.1:0-14366 GCA_031367705.1 Saprospiraceae bacterium
GCCTCTTCTGCTTTTTCACGCGCTTCTTCGAGTTCGGTTTGGAGGTCTTTTTGATATGTAATATCGTAATGTATGCCAATTGACCCAACGACAGTGCCATCGAGGTCAAAAATAGGTGCGCCAGATATGAGAACCCAAATCCGCGAACCGTCCTTTTTTATCATTTCCACCTCATAAACATTGCCGATACCTTGTGAACGGTCTTGGGTCTGTTGTTTCAAAATGGGGTAATATTCACTTGGAATCAATATAAGAAGGGCTTCTTTGCCCAACAATTCATCAGCCATATAACCGACCATGGTGCAGAAACGAGGATAGGCACGTATGATAAGTCCTTTATTATCAACCTCTACTAAGCCCAACTCCATGTTTTCGATGATGCCTCGATATTTTTCTTCGCTGCGTTTGAGGTCTTCGCGGGCATAATGTTCGGCGGTCACATCACTGTATTGCCATAAATGACCATTATATTGTCCATCTAACAAAATAGGGATATAGTCACGTTCCAAAACGCGCCCATCACGTAAAGGCAATTTTTCATTAACGACCGCCTCTTTGCTTTCTAAAATAGCTTCAACTCTCTGGTCAAACGTCTCGGAATTTTCAAAAAGATGTTTAAAATCGTCGGCTAAATCGAAATAATCCATGCCGATAAGCTCATTTGGAGACAACTCTAAACTAAAAATACCGCAAAACATCTGATTCGTCAAAACAACACGCCGCAACTCGTCTTCTACTAAAATACCTGAATGTAAATTGCTAATCAAGGCGGCCAAGCGCGTTTGACTTGTTTGCAAAGCCCGTGTGCGTTCCGAAATCTTAAATTCCAAATTTTCATTCAAGACACGCAACTCCCTATTGGCATAGTACAAGTCCAATGCCTTTTGTTCCAAGATGGATTCGGCATGTCGCCTCGCAAGCCTTTCACGGTCAACGCGGCGTTTTAGTACGACAATTTCGTTACTCATTTATTGTTTTGTAATAATGAAACGGACTGTTGAACCGTCTTTAGTGAGATTCGTTTTTTCGATAGTACTGTTATCATCAAAATATTTTAAGCAGGATTCAATCAAACCCTCCGCAAAATCAACCATTTTTTGCTTCGATGTATAAATCATTTCGAGGGTTTTGTCGTCCACACGCCTTGTCGTCAATTGCGGCAATTCCGCATCAGGATACAGTTTTTTGACCTCCACTTGGATATGCCCATCCGCAGATTCGAGCAGTTGAAAAGGCGTTTTGACCTGCGATAAGATATGCCCGTATTGCGCCGCCAACACCCAAAAAAAATGTTGACCATACAACTTCATCAGTTTTGGCACTGGAATTTCTGTGTAACGGCTCAATTGCGAGCTTAACTGAACCAACTCACTGTGGGGGTATGAACCGATAGACGTATAAGCACCGCCCGACATCAAATCACTTGACGTAATGATTTTATCTACCATTTCGTAGCCGAAATTGTTTTCGACCAAATCTAAAAATCCTGTAAAAACGACTCCTTTCATAATTTTTCTCTTCTTTTTTCTATCTACTAATTCTTAGGAAATGATGAATTATGAAATTGTAAAACGTCGATTTTTAAGAACATTGCAAATTCATCATTTATCATTCATCATTCATCATTCATCATTCATCATTCATCATTCATCATTCATCATTCATCATTCCTTAATACCTACGTATTCTTAATCAATAAGTTATAAACACGCTCGCAAAAAAGGTACAAATAAAGAAAATTGTTGCCGCAACAGAAAGGATACACTTTTTATAGGCACTGTGACGCTGTAAAAATAAGTGAGGAATGTGGCTAAACGCCAACCGCTGACATTGCGCCGCATGAAAAGCAAGCGGTTGCGGGTGATATAATAAATTTTTAAGGGACTCATTTTGCCAACGGCCGCACTTTCTTTATGGTAAATCAAGCCCGCAGGCTCGTACCAAATGGCGAAGCCAGCCCGTTTTATTTGAGCGCACCAATCGAGTTCTTCGTAATATAAGAAAAACTCTTCTGGCATATTGCCTACTTTTTCAAGCACTTCTCTACTAATCATCATCGCTGCGCCGTGTGCATAAGCCGTCGCATAAGGCGAGTCGTGCTGTCCCTTGTCGGTTTCATTTTTGCCAATCGCCTCATTTCGACCTGTCAATTGATTTATTTCCGTAAAACCGGCATATTGAATCACATTGGGATTATTGAAATACCGAATCTTTGGACTGACTGCACCGATGCTCGGGTTTGTTGAAAAACGTGACAACAGGGCTTCAATCAATCCGTCAGTTACTATCGTATCGTTATTGATGAAAAACAAATAGTCGCCTGTTGCGGCCTTTATGCCGAGGTTGTTACCGCCTGCAAAACCCAGATTTTCGGTACTGATAAGGTTTTTTACTGAGGGGTATGCTTTTTTGAAAATCGCAGAACAGTCCTCCAAAGAGCCATTGTCAACGACAATAACTTCTACGTTTTTATAGGTGTTTTCACCAATTGAACGGAGTAAATCAACAGTCACAGCAGCTTGACGATAGTTGACGGTGATGATAGAAACCAAAGGTTTTTGCGTTTTCATGCCCATTTAATTTTTGAAAAGACCATACGATAGGCGGGTAAAACGCCATAAATAGTGCGTTTGAAATCAACATCCATCCAACGACGGAGTATGATTTGTCCAACACCAATTGTTACAAAAATTGCAGATGTCGTTGCCACAGCGGCCCCCTCAGTACCATAGAGCGGAATGAGTATCGCATTGAATAAAATGGTAACAAACATGCTGAAAATCAACATTTTAAGGTTCCATTCAGGTTTGCCAACAGCATCTAAAGTGACTCCGAAAAGCCTTCCCCACGGCTTCACAATGCCTGCAAATGCCAGTATTTGAACCAATATAGTGGCATCCAGAAACTTCTCACCTGCTATAAGTATGACTAAATATTTCGCCCCAAAAATGGTGAACAAAGTTACAGGAACGGTAAACGCCAACAACCCAGCCACCGATTTTTCAAACAATTGGATGACGCCGTCCGTACCGCCTTGCCTGTTTTCAGTCGCAATTTTTGGCAATAAAACCAAACCTAACATATTCAATGGAAAGTCAATATAGCTGATAAGTCGTGAAGCGACATTGTAAACAGCAATAGCTGCTGGCGGCATAAAAGCACCCAACAACAATATATCAACCCTTTGAAAAAGCATAGAACTCAAATTTGAACCCAAACCGTAACGTCCAAAATTGAACAGTTTTTTAATCCATTGACGGTCAAGCGGTGCAAAATTTATTTGTTTGATATTCCTTTTTAAAATCACTAACAAAGCCGTGATTGATGCAGGTATTTGGAGTAAAACAAGAATTTCGGTATTTAATATATTGAAATAAAATTTCACAAAAACGGTTAATAAACAATACGTTGCGCCAAAAATGCTGGCTGTGAGCATAGATGTTTTGAAATTGTGTACCGTCATTTGCCAACCATCAAAAAAGCGCAAAGCTGCGTTCAATACGGTCAGAATAACATAACCCATCATCATCAAAGGTAAGTCGGGCATCTGAAAGACCCCCCTCAGTAAATAACTCAAAAACAACAAAATCAATGCTCCAATGATGCTCGAACCAAGGCTCAGAACGAGTGCGGCGGAAGCGATGCGAGAACGGTCGTCAGGGTTGTGCGTTGTGTAATGCACCATGCTGTTTTGTATCAAACCCATTCGCCCCATTTCGATAAAAGAGGTGAGCGTCAAAAACATGGCCCATGCACCCACATCTGCTGGTGTTAACCACCGAACAACCATCAGAAAATGAATGAGTGCGAATCCTTGCTGTGCAGCACCTGCGACCATGGCGTGGCTGCTGGAACGGAAAAAATTAGGTTTTTGCATTTATTTGTCTTGAATTTTTATGTAAACAGGCGCACTGCTGGTACAGGTATAGTAAACAGAAAATTAATGGATTTTTGTTTTTTTACAAAAAACAAAAATCCATTAATTTTCTGTTTACTATACCTTTTCAAGGTGCAACAGCCAATTTCAATTTGTTTGAACCTTTTTTTGTCGCCAAAACTTGTTGATAGACCCCCTCAGTATCCGCAGCGATTTTTGACCAATCGAATTTTTCTGCGACCAATTGCCGTCCTCTTTCACCCATTTTTCGAGTTTTTTCAGGGTTCAAATACAGCTCATTGATGGCGTTTGTAATCTCTTCAATATTATGCGGATTGAACAGTAAGCCATTAACGCCATGTGACACCACTTCGGGAACACCGCCCACATTGCCCGCGGCTACTGCCTTACCACAAGCATTGGCTTCGAGCAAAACGATGCCTTGCGTTTCGTGGAAAGAAGGTAAAATCAAGGCAAAACCACGTTTAATCCAAGCCAAAACGTTTTCGTTGGACTGACTGCCCAATAAAACAATGCGCTCTGAAAGCCCTTCCGTTTGGATGCGATTTTCGAGTTCTGAACGGTCTTGACCATCACCTATCATGATGAGTTGGACGTTTTTATGCACCTTTTTCATGGCATCAACGAGGTTGAAAATGCCTTTGATACGGTCAAGTCTGCCGACAAAAATGAGTAGATTTTGGTCTGATTTCTCTTTCTCTGTTGTTGAACCATCAGATGGGTTGATGGCAACGCCATTTGGTAGAATATAGCGCGGTTTTTTATTGGTTTTGATGTCCAATTCATGCAATTCTTCTTGCATTTCACGGCTTACCGCAATGATGGCATCACTGTTTTTAAGCGCATTTTTCTCAAAATGAGAAGCAAAACGCTGATGTATTTTTTTATCGAGGTTTAAAATTTTCTTAGAAAACTTGTTTTCTAAAGCTATTAAACCGTGAAACGTCGTGAAAATGGGCGTTTTATTGTCTTGTTTTGGAAATAAAAACCCGCTTCTGCCTTGAAGATGGACGATGTCATATTTTGATTGATTTTTTCTCAACCACAACCAGGCGCTTATATTGAAACTCAATTCTTCTAAAAGGGTTGGTAACAAACGCAAACGGCGCATCGGTACATAAGGCACTTCGATGACCGTGAAGCCATTGAGTTGGTAACGTTGTTCGCCTTTGCGCAGACTTCCAGCGGTCAAAATATGGACTTCTTGTCCACGTTGAGCGAGGTGTGAAGCCAATTCAGCTGTGTGGGTTTGGATGCCGCCTTGATAGCGGTGTGGTAGTGATTTACAAATGTATAGTATCTTCATACTTCAATTTTTTCTTGATTTGTCTCTTCTTCTTTCTTTTTTTTATCTTTTTTACCGCCATTAATGCCTGCAAAAACACCAATGATGAAAAAAACCATGATAATATTCCATGGCATGCCTTCTCCTAACATGATAATACATTTTTTTTTAGACCACTGATGGGACTGATGCGGCTGGTTTACGCTGATTGTTGTCATTCTGAAAGAATCTAAATATCAGTGAAATCCAGTTGCATCAGTCCAACCAATGGTCTAAAAAGTTATTTTAATGAACAATGACTTCGTGCGATGTATGGATAAACCGCTTACTGGCTTCACGCAGATTTGTGAGCGCGATAAAAGTTGCTCCCAATGTGCGTGGTATAGCGAGCCACATAGCTCGGTTTTCTACTGCAAAATAATGTTTAGGCATTGCCAAAACGAAAGATAAAACATTGATAACCATTGCAATAAATGCAATTATAGCCATTGTGCCATTCTGAAAAATCAAATTTACAAGGCTCATAAACATTAAAGCAAACGGCAAAATCAAACGAGGTGGCAAAGCCATTTGTATGGCTTTGTTGAAATGGTCGAATTGACCCCTCAGTATAAAGCGCATAAAAGCGGATGGTATAAACAGTTTTGCGTAGCGAAATTGCGCTGAAATCCAACGACTTCTTTGATTAGAAAACTGTTTTGTGTGACCGACTTTTTCGTCATAAACAATGGCTTCAGGGTCGTAATTGAGTGAAATGCCTAAACGTGTTAGGCGTAACTCTATCTCTTTGTCGAAGCCACCAATGGCCTCAATCTGTGGCATGATGGTTTCAAATAGTTTATAATCAAAAGCCATGCCCGAACCTGCCAAACGAACAGATAAACCCACGGCACTGTGTCCATTGCACAAAATATGGTTATTGATGTCTTCGCTGGCTGCATCGAGTAGCGCAATGCCCGTCTGACCGTTTTTAGCGGCACGACGACCTTGTAAAGCGACTATGTTTTCTTCAAAACGAGCATTGACACGGCTCAAAAAGTCGGTTTTCATCACATTATCGGCATCGAGGACGACAGCAATATCAAATTGGCTGGCATCTATCGTATTGAGTGCGACGTTCAAAGCCTTTGCTTTTGTACTTTTCTCAAATGCTACTTCGACAACTTGAATGGGCATAGACTTCAATTCTGCGATGGTTTCTGCTTTCAATTTGTCGGCAATGACGATGACTTCGTAGGCATCTGCCGGATAATTCTGCGTCAAAGCTGCTTTTGCTGACGATAGTATCACCGCATCTTCTTGGTATGAAGGGATGAAAACCGCCATGCGCCGTGACCGAGTGGCTCTGAGCAAGGGTTTATTTTTGAAAAAACGACCTGCAGCAGAAAAGAAGAATTGATAGGCTGCACCCCACGACAAATACGCTATGAGGATAACGTTGAGCATTGTAAATAGCAACATAGTTTAAATGTTTATAAGTTGAGAAAATGGAGAAGAAACAACCGCGAAGCCTCGGAGTACTGAGGGGGGATTGTGTAGGAATGTAGTTTTCTCTTCTTTTTCTTTCAAAAGTAAAAGGCTTTTGATTGGAGTTCTTGGGCTTTTCGGTTTTTGGTAGAATTGCTTCTGAAATTGGTAGATTTTAACAGGTGGTAAAAATTGTATTATAAAAACCGGTTAATCAAATTGTGATGAATATACCTAAGAGTTAACACTAAGCTGTGGCTTTTTCTGCTTGTTCTTTTGCTAAAGCTTCCGCCTCGGCTGTAATATCATCGTCGTACTTAGGGGCTAAAAATATGAGTGGAATCATAATACCCATGAGTATGCCTGTTGGTATTTGGCTATAAACGGCGTTCCCATAGCTTGCTACCATAACACCACACATGCTGCTGTACATGCCCGCTATTTTTGCGCGCAGCACAGGGTCTCGAAGATGCCAAACGACAAATCCACCGTTGCCGACAAAATAACCGAACATAAAAAGATGTAGGCAGATGCCAATAATGCCTGTTTCTGCCCACAGTTTGACATAATAGCTATCGGTTGCCGTATTGCCCAAGAGGCTATACGGCGCAAAGCGGAAGCCCCAAAAGCCTGCTGCTCCGATGCCCCCACCAAACGGACGGGTTGCCAAATGGCGACCAAATGTCTTTTGATTGTTGATACGCACCAAAAGCGAAGGGTCATTAGGGTCGAAAGCGGTTCTCATGCGACGGACTTGTTCGACATTTTGAAGGGCCATCGTATATTTAAAAAACACAAATGCGGTTATGGCTACTGATAAGCCAAATATTAAAACTTTAAAATTTTTGCTTAAGAATAGATGAACCAATATACCTGCGCCAGGTACAGCAATGGCACCGCGTGTACCCGAGATACCGAAACCAACGAAGGACATAATGGCTGCAAAGCCATAGAAAAACTTATCGCCTCTTGATACGGGTGCGACAGCAATGATACCACACAACAAAGTGAACATGGCTTGTGAAGAGCCGAATTGCCCTGCATCGCTGTAAAAGGAAAAGACGCGGAGTACGCCCGCCAAGATGTGTGTAGAAGCAAAACCTTCGACATAAAGCCATGAATATTCGGCGGCATCTACACCAAAAATCATTTGGCGCAAGCCCCAAAGCGTGCCTACCAAGGAAAGGCACGTGGCTAATTTAAGGAAAGAATCCATTTGCTTGCGGTCTCGATAAAGCATAAAAACTAAGCCAAAAGCCAATAATTGGTAGAAACCATCGCCGCGCATCGCATAAAACCAACATTCGGGACCATTGGATTCAGGATTTATGATTTCGAGAATGACTAAGCCAAACCAAACGGCACTCACTTTCATAGAACCTTGATTCAAGAGCGACCAATCTTTCTTTTTTACTTGAAAAAGTATGGCAAGCCAACCGATGAACAAAAAAATGTCAATCAAAAGCCCCCAAGGTGCATTGACGTAGCGTCCAACACCCAATACAAAAAAGGAAGCCCAAACACTCAATGTCAAACCAACGGTAGGGCGACTAAACAACATGCCTACAAAAAAAATAGCCAGCGGTATACCCACTAAAGCGAAGCCGACAACGATGCCCATTTTACCAACCAAAAAGCCCGCAACGACAGCTACAACTGCCAGAATGGCAGTTGATTTTATGTTAGAGATACGTTCTGAACCTGTTTTGGTGCGGAAAGGCATATTTTTTATTTTGTCTTTATGCTCAAAATTTATGCCTAAGCCGTTCGTGTGGGACATTTCAAATTCTTAATCTTCAAATTTTAAACATAAGTGACTGATATTTAGTTAGTTATAAATTTTAATTTTAAATTGTGTTTTCCTGTTGAGCGATATCCCCCTCAGTATAAAAGGCAAAAAGCAAGAGGCGAAGAGCAAAAGGCAAAGGGGCAAACGTCTTTTAAAACGTTTGCCCCTTGCTTTTTGCTTCTTGTCCTTTGCTTTTTTATCTTCCGCCATTCATAGAGTTCAAAAACTCTTCGTTTGAGGATGTATGGAGCATGTGTTTTTGTAAAAAGTCAAATGCTTCGTCAGGCTTCATATCTGCCAAGTGATTGCGGAGGATGAAGAGACGTTGAACCGTGTCTTTGTCTTGCAACAAATCATCGCGACGAGTAGAAGAGCCGTTGACGTTGATGGCTGGATACATACGCTTGTTCGCCAAAGTACGGTCGAGCGATAGTTCCATGTTGCCCGTACCTTTAAATTCTTCAAAGATAACGCTGTCCATTTTTGAACCTGTATCCACCAAAGCAGTTGCAAGAATCGTCAATGAGCCACCAAACTCAATTTTACGAGCTGCACCAAAGAACTTCTTAGGTTTTTGAAGCGCATTGGCTTCAACACCACCCGAAAGGACTTTGCCACTGGCAGGTGCAACTGTATTGTAAGCACGTGCGAGACGTGTAATAGAGTCAAGCAAAATAATAACATCGTGACCACATTCAACCAAACGTTTGGCTTTTTCCAAAACGATATTAGCAACACGAACGTGGTTTTCAGCCGCCTCGTCGAAAGTCGAAGCCACAACCTCTGCTTTCACCGAGCGTTTCATGTCTGTTACCTCCTCTGGACGTTCGTCAATGAGTAAGACAATCATGTAACATTCAGGATGATTTTTAGCGATGGCGTTGGCAATGTCCTTCAAAAGGAAGGTTTTACCCGTTTTAGGTTGCGCCACAATCAAACCACGTTGTCCTTTACCAATCGGTGTAAAAAGGTCAATAACACGGTTTGAAAAATCACGACCCGAAGGAGAGATACTTAAAGTAAACTTCTCGTTAGGGAACAACGGTGTCAAATAATCGAAAGGCACACGGTCCCGCACGTCAATCGGGTCAAGACCATTGATTTTTGAGACACGCAACAAAGCGAAATACTTTTCACCTTCTTTTGGTGGACGTATCGCACCGCGCACAGAATCACCCGTTTTCAAGCCGAAAAGCTTGATTTGGCTTGGCGAAACGTAAATATCATCGGGCGAAGTCGTATAATTATAATCGGCAGAACGAAGGAAACCATAACCGTCTTGCATCATTTCGAGGACACCTTCACCTTCTACGACACCGTCGAGGTCTATATTATAACGTGGCGTATTAGAAGTTGAATCGTCGGAATCATTGCGACGGTTGTTGTTCTTTTTGTCGCGACGCGGCTCTAAAACAATGGGTTCATCGAACTCGATGAGCGCAGGGTTTACGTAATCGTCGTCGTCGTCGGGAATTTCGTAAGCGGGAGGCGCATTTTCGTCCTCGTCTTCAACAGGCGGTTCAAAACGGGGCATTTCTGATTTCGCAGATTTTGAAGAACGTTCAGGTTTAGTCGGAATATCAAAACGTGGGGCGGGTTTAGCCGTTTCTTTACGTTCTGGTTTTTCATCACCACTGACACGTTTGCGCGGGCGTTTATCGATTTTGTTTGCCGTAGGGATTTTCTCGTAAGGCGTATTGTCTTCAACGAGAATTTCAGCATTTGTGTTATCGGGTGTTGCATTCAAAGCTTGGGCATCGAGAATGCGATAAATCAAGTCTTGTTTACCGAGTTTTTTGAAATCAGCAACACCAATGCGGTCAGCAATTTCTTTGAGTTCGCCGACTAGCATCTCATTCAGTTGCAAAATGTCGTACTTCATATTAATTTGTGTAATATTGATAAATTTAAAAGTTTGAAGTCTAATTGATTGGGGGTTTGCGCGTTAAAGCTTGTGCTTTGATTGAAAAATCGGCTTTGTATGTTCGTCACCGACTGGAAAATATTGTGCATTGTTTATTGAATCTGGGTTCTTTTTTTTAGGCACTTTTATTAAATCCTAATAAAAAGAAAATTGTTTTTTTTTGAAAATTTATTTCGAGAACTCGAAATGGAGAATGTTTTTTTGTTTTTGTTTGCCGTATTTAGGCGTAGACAATTACAAAGTAATGGCTTAGGACGAACTAAAAAGTTCGGTTTAGCATTATTGCATAGCAAATAAAGATTGGTTTTTAAGTAGGCTTTCGTTGAGCTTAAGTATTGACAATCAGTAAATTAGTTTGAAAGAAAAAGAGGACTTCAGATTGTGAAACGACTAAGATGTTCTTAAAAGAATTTTCCGAAGGAGTTGGATTAATAACAAATCTATCAGTTAAACGTATAAAACCAAAGAATGTTATGAATCGGGGTGATTTTCTTTATTGTGTTTTGTGCGGCAAAAATACACTTTATTTTATTTATCAAAGCCTATATTTGCCAAAATTTTTAAAAAGAATTCCAATATGTTACAATTAGCTTTTTTCAGAGAACAGAAAGACCGTGTTGTGGAAGGTCTAAAAAAACGAAATTGGGCAGATGATGCCATCGAAAACACTGTTAATACGGTGTTGACACTCGATAATACCCGCCGTTCCACGCAAACGGAACTCGACGCAACGCTGGCTGAAATCAAACAATTATCCAAAAAGGTGGGCGATACGATGAAATCGGGCAACCATACTGAGGGGGGAATTTTGAAAGCACAAGTCGCAGAACTCAAAGAAAAATCAAAAACGCTTGAAAATACTGCCGCCGAAACCATCAAGGCTTTGGACGACCTACTACTTTCTTTACCCAATATTCCTAACGAAACCGTTCCTTTTGGGAAAGTAGCTGAAGACAATGAAGTCTGGTTTTTAGCCCAAGACGAACTGCCACAACTTCCTGAAGATGCCCTGCCGCATTGGGAAATCGCTCAAAAATATCCTGTTTTCGACCTCGAATTGGGTGTCAAATTAACGGGCGCAGGTTTCCCAGTTTTCAGAGGGAAGGGCGCAAAATTGGTGCGGGCGTTGATTCAGTTTTTCCTCGACGAAGCCGCCGCCGCAGGTTACGAAGAAATCGTACCGCCGTTGATGGTCAACGAGGCTTCGGCACGTGGCACAGGTCAACTGCCCGACAAAGAAGGGCAGATGTATTATATCACGGAAGACGATTTATACATGATTCCTACGGCAGAAGTACCTGTGACAAATATATTACGGGATGTTATTTTGACGGAGAAAGACTTACCAATACGTTTTTGTGCTTATTCGCAATGTTTCCGCCGCGAGGCTGGTAGCTACGGGGCGCACGTCAGAGGTTTGAATCGGGTGCATCAGTTCGATAAGGTTGAAATTGTACAGTTTACACATCCTGAAAAAAGCTATGATGCCCTTTTAGATATGGTGGAACACATCAAAGGTTTGATGGCAAAATTGGAACTGCCGTACCGCATCCTAAAACTCTGTGGCGGTGACATGGGCAATGCTTCGGCTATGACTTACGATTTTGAATCATGGTCTGCTGCTCAGAAACGCTGGTTAGAGGTCAGTTCTGTGTCTAATTTTGAGACCTTCCAAGCAAATCGTATGAAAACGCGCTATCGTGATGCGAATAATAAAACGCAGTTGGTGCATACTTTAAATGGTTCGGCACTCGCTTTGCCACGTATTATTGCTACGATACTTGAAAATCATCAGACGACTGAGGGGGTCAGAATCCCGAAGGCATTGGTGCCCTATACGAAGTTTGAGCTATTGGATTAATTCAGTTTGAGCCGTTTTCTAATGTAAGAAAAAATGGTTTCAAGTAGCATGAACCGATTACTCGTTTGATTGTGCCGATTTGGTGGAAGCGTATAAGTAAGGCGATGATTCCCAATCATCGCCTTACTTATGCTTATATTTGCAGAGTTTGCGCCCAATGTAATTGAGCGTTACGTATGCCCGATGCAATTAGGCGTTACACTAAACAGGGACGACAATCCGTTTTGTTTGACCATTTTTTGTCATAATCCCTGTCAGTTTGATGGGTTCACCGCCTTCTATCGGTACTTCGATGTCTTTAAGTCCACCTTTGGCAAATTTGAAGGTAATGACACCTTTGTTATTGGCGGTTAAATGCTTATCGGTGTCTATTGAGCGCGCCATCATGGTTTTGAGGTCGCGCGTACCCGTTTCGTTTTTCAACACCACTTTTATTAAGGCAGGCTTGGTTATGGTGGCATCTACGGTAGCGGCAGCGATGAGTTTATGGTAGAAATCAAGGTCAATCTTTTTGAAACCCACAGCTACTTTCAGGATTTTATTGTCCATCAAATCAGTCATTAGGTCAAAAACATCGTCACGGTTAGTCGTGTTGACCGTTTTTTCTTTCAATTGGGTGCGGGTTTCAGGCACTTTGCCTTCATAGACATCAATCAAGTCATAAATGTCTTGAAGCGTCGCCGCTGTGATGGTGTAGTCAACCAAATCGGGCAAAAAAGGCTTTGTAGCGTCCAAGATACCGCGACACAAAGTCGCTATATCGTTCTGGCGAGTGCGGGCAAATACCGTTGTAAAATTGTTGACCCGATTCGCCAAGACATTATTATTCTTTTCAGAAGCGAAACCAGAAACCATAGCTGTCAAGTCGGTCATCCGTCCGAGTAGGTCGCTTTTGATTTGATTTTTGTCTTTTGTTAGACCCTTTGTGTCTTTTTGGGATTCCGTGTCCTCCGCTTTTGCCCTTGCCATATTCAGTCGCAGGGTTTGGGTGTGCTTGAAAAAAACAGGGACTTTTTGAGTGGTGGCTTCATTGGAGTCAACCAAAAGGAGAAAGGCATTGTATGCCGTGTACTGAGCGGATTGTGGAGCTGTCATGTTAAATAGATTTTTTAGTTATTGAAAAATAGGAGATACAAAAACACTTGCAATGTAAATCCTATATCAATGCCTGTCAAGTCTTGTTATGTTAAATTTCCCATTTTTGTATTTATTTTTTCATTATTTATGAAAAAAGTTGATTTGTGGGTGGGTATAGATGGAAAAAGCCTTGCAAAAGGAGTGATTGTACAGCATATTATACTGAGGGGGTCATGCCAAAAAAGAGTCGGTATCACTTTTGCTGATGCTAAAGAAAAATTGTACTATTTGAATTACCGAAAAAGTGGATACCAAAAGGTATAAAAAGCTGTAAGACCAGATTAACGGAACATTTTTAATAAATAATTCTTAATGCCTACATAGTTTAATGTCTAAAATAGTATTTTTACGCACATTTTTTAGTAAAATCAAACTTTTACTTGGTACGAGAATTTAAAAATGTGTAAGTTTAAAACTTTTTTTAAGTAACAGAAAAGTGTCATTATTGAAAAGAAAAAACTCAAATCAACGTGGATATAGTAGGTAAACTGTGGGGGTTTTGTAATAAATTGCGTCACGATGGTGTAGATTCCTCTGATTATATTGAGCAACTAACGTATCTGTTATTTTTGAAAATGGCAGACGAAAAAGCTATGTCCGTACCAAAAGGTTATGACTGGCAATCTCTTTTAGTTCAAGAAAACGGTTCTTTGATTCCGCATTTAGAGGCACTGATGCTTCGCATGAAAAATGAGAAAGGTATTTTGGGGGCAATATTTGAAGAACCCGTTTCAAGGGTGAAAAATGGCGATATACTCAAAGCACTCATTAAAGAAATTGATAGTATTGAATGGACAAAGATAGATGCAGATGTTGTCGGTTTGGCTTTTGAAGAACTAATCGGGAAAGTGGCAAATGAAGGCAAAAAAGGGGCTGGGCAATATTTTACACCACGTCCTTTGATTCGATCAATGGTCAATGTTATGAAGCCAAATCCTTTAGAAAGTGACGATTTTAAGCTTTGCGATGTCGCATGTGGCACATCGGGCTTCCTCACTCTCGCCT
>JANLQI010000432.1:0-10827 GCA_031367705.1 Saprospiraceae bacterium
TTTTTTGAAAAAAAACTAAAAACTATCTCAATTTCCGTTTACTATACCTTACGGCTTACAAACGAATAAATTTCTGAGTATTGGAATAATGCCTAACACCGTGATTATCAATATTTAAACGAATAAAATAAACGCCTTTTGGTAAATTATTAACGTTTATTTCTGCAATATCAACACCCTTTTTTATGTCCTTTCTCAAAACAATTTGACCATTAATATTGACTATTTCTACTTGTTTTTTTGAGGTTTCATTTGATAAAAAACGAATGTGCAAAATGTCAGAAACAGCGGTTGGAAAAATCTCAAAAAGGGGCCCCTCAGTATAAACGGGTATAGAAGCCACATCGGTCAGTTGCTGTTTATGAACAGGGAAATTGTAAAACAATAAAATGCCAATATTCAAGGGATTGACTATCCAATTTTGAGAAAAAGAATCAATATGACTCAAATAACTGATGCCTGTCAGTCCCGTCGTATCGCCCACAATCGTCAGCTTGATACGATATTCGGTAGCTGAACCACCTATGATTTGTGCCTTGCTGCCTTCCAACCTAAAATCAGCCCACGGGTTGCCAATAACACGTAAATTGCCTACAATATTGGTCATTTTCAAGGTAATTTCATTGGGTGCAGAAAAATAAGCTTCCTTGATATTAGGCGGACGGGTGTTGGTTGGCGAACGATTGTAGAGTTTGGCAGCGACTAAATTATAGGCTTGAATACCGATTAAATCATAACCATTGTCATAAAGAAAATGACAACCATCGTGGCTCAAAGCAGGGTTATTGCTCAAAATTTCAATATTCGGAATTTCACTTGCTAACTGCCTTTGCGCTTCAAAAATGCCAGGTTGTATGTGCGTACAGGCTCGAAAACGTATTTGAAAATAGAAAACGGGCGTATTGTAATCCTCTTGCCATTGGCTGTGCAATCTTTTAAATTGGTTTTTGAACGAATCCACGGGCGTTTCCCAACCGTCGGATTCGCCTTGCCACCAGAGTAAGGCGCGGACGTTTTTTTCTACTTCAGCATTTTTCAAACGGTTGTATAAAATACCATAATTACCTGATGTATAAGGGTTTACAGATTGTCGCATAAACCATGTTTGGAGAACGCCCCCGTAGGCTTCGCAAAAAATAGCGACTGGAATATGCTCATTATCAATGATTTTTTTAGCCATTCGAGGGCCCCAAAGGCTGGGCGATGTGTAATTAATATCGTTCCAACCAAATTGGTCGGTGTAGGAACGCATGAATGGGTCGTAGTCAACAGCTTGGGTTCGTCCGATACAATTTGATTGACCGTTGACAATAAATACGTCGCCAGATACCACGTTTTCAGCTTTGGCGAGCGCCACTTCTTGGTCGTTTTTCAGAGCGATTAGTTCGATTTTATAGTTTTTCAACTCCGCTTTGATGGCGACAGGGATTTTAAATGAAAATTTATCTATATTGGTGGGAACAGTGAGTTTATAAGTTCTCTCTAATACGGTGTCTTTCCATATTTTAGCTTGTAACTGCGTAAAATTTGAGGCACGCAGGACGCTGCCTTCAACGGAGTAAATGCCAATATTTGTCAAGGGGTCTCGTGGAATGAGTTGATTGTTTTTAGGAAATTTTGATAGCTCAAAACTGCTTTGAGCTATCAATTGAAGACAAAAAAAGCATATAAAAATAGCTGTAAAGTTTTGGCGCATCGGTTATAGGTGTTTGTTGTTCTGTGAAATAGAGGAATAATGAGCGTTTTGGCACATTATATTGCAAAAATAAGGAAAAATACTGAGGGGGGGCAACTGTTTTTTTTAAGAAAGGCAGAAACAAAAATGCGGATTATGTTTTCATAACATAATCCGCGCACAGTTTTTTTGTATTTAACAAAAGTCAAAATGATATTAAGTAGTTCGCTTTAAATAATCGGGAAAACTATTTTTTATAAATCATTGAATTTAAATAAACTATGAACTCATTGCCTCTTGCTTATTGCCCTTTGCGTACTTATATCGTTTTTCTAAACTTCAATTTACCAACTTCTCCACCTATTTTGACACCTTGTTCAACCCCTTTTTCAATGGCTTCACGATAGTGAATACCGCCATAAAGACGTGAAATAGCGGCTTCTGCGGCAAAATCGAAGAAGGATTTGAACGTTCTCGGTGCGCCATTTATGTCTGTACGGCTGGCGTGTGTGGCATCTGTAAATGTATAGTTATTGCCAAAAATATCGGTCAAAACCTTAGCCGTTGCACCACTTTGGACGGAATGTCCCGATGTGTATTCTGGAAATGGCGGCGTTTCCAATAGCGACACAAACGTTGAATCAATCTTTGAACGAATGAAAGAAATCGGTCGAATGTAGTTGTAAACATATTTCCAACGCCAACAAGAGATGAACGCATCGGATACAGACATACCGACCTTTGCATAAACCTCGGCTGATTTTGCGAGGTTATAGCCTTCTTTTTTCATCACTTGAGTTGCGATAGAAATAGAATGACCCGGAGGCGTGCCAGGCTGACCTGGGTCGTCGCTCCAAAATTGAGCAATGATTTTTTCTTCTGGTTTGATGTTTTTTACCGTACTATACACCAAATAAGCCTCTTTGTAGAAAAGAGAAGCGGTATCTTCTGAATAAGTGATGGGTTTAGATGGCTGCGATATTTCTACACTTTTAGAGATAAATGAGCGATTATAACCCCAAAAAGGTTGCAAAGCAGGTTGGAACTTAGGGTAAGTTGGCTCCCATAAACCTAAGCCTTTGGGTGTAAAATAATTGGTTGGAAAGTTTTTAGTATAACCTTCATACCCACCATCTGTTTTTGACCACTCAAAGATGATGCGTGCCACTTCTTGCCCCCATTTTTTTGAACGGTCAAAGGTTACTTCGGTCAAAACATATTTACTACGTAGTGCCGAATAGTTGCTTTCTTCCAAGTTTTGAACCTGTGCAAACAATGTATTAGACATATTGGCATAGTAACTTTTGGCGACCGCAGCCATAGCGGCATTGGCGGCAATCGCCCAATTGTATTCCAAATTCAAATCAGGTGCAGCAATTTTGGGCATATCCTGTAATTGCCCTTGTAATGACTGATATTGCGGCATCCCTGGCACAACCGTTTCATAAATCGTTACACCTGCATAGCCGAAGGCACGGGAGGCAACAGGAGGTGTAAAGCCAGCACAGTTTTTAGTTAAATACCGAAACATATCGAACCAATCGTGGGCAACTTGGGCATCTTGAACCTCTGTCGGTAAACTGATGTAAAGAGGATCATCTTTAACGCAAGATGTGACCGAAACCATAATGAGGGTAAAGACCAAAAGGAATGGGATGAGTTGTCGTTTTCTCATGTTTATTAGAACGATTTTTTATGTAAATGAGACTTTTTAAAAGAGGGAGGTCAAAACCAAATTCCAATAACTACGCCAAATTTTGTTTTTTACTAATTTATAGACGCATAAATTTGGGTAATGCTTTCAAAAAGCTATTTAAAATCCTCAATATTTAGTATTTCATCACAAAAATCGTAGTCGTGTTCGATATTAGAAGCCACAATCGTCAAGCGGTTGCCCCCCTCAGTAAAACGGTTGATGAGCTGACGATACCATGCAACACCTTGTGCGTCAAGGTTGGTAGTCGGTTCGTCGAGGAGCAAAATAGGGGAATCTGAGCAAATTGCCAACGCCAGTTTGAGGCGTTGTTTCATGCCCGATGAGAAGTAGCGAATTTCTTTATTTTTTGATTTTTCAAAACCTAAAATCTCAATTAAGTCATTGGTTTTCAATGTATTACTGAGGGGTTTGAATTTGGCATGAAACGGAATCATTTCAGTTAGGGTCAGTTCTTCGATGAGTTCGATATAAGGGGCTGCGTAACTGATGTGTTTATAAATATCGTCTTCGTCTTGTTTTTTACCTTCTGTATAAAATGAAATTTTACCTTCCGAAGGACTGAGATGCCCACTCAAAATTTTCATTAAGGTTGACTTGCCTGAACCATTTGAACCTAATAAAGCATACGTTTTAGGGCAGTCAAAAGTCTTAGAGAGGTTTCTGAAAATCCATTCGTAGCGAAAACGTTTGCCAACGCCTTCAAGCATGATGTGAGTATGATTTATCGTTTTTGATTGTTCGGACACCCCCTCAGTATTTTTCAATAAAAAATTAGTTTTGCTTGCCATTTGAAGCTCTGAAACCTTTGATTAAGCCTCGTGTGGCTTGATTGACAAAATCGAGAATGGCTGTTTTTTCAGATGTATCAGGAACGCTTTCTTCAATAGAATTGACGGCTTGTGTCAAATTATGCCCTCTAACAAACAAAATTCTATATACATCTCGGATATTATCAATCTGTTCTGGTGTATAACCGCGTCGAACCAATCCGACTCGATTGACACCCGCATAAGACAAAGGATTGCGTGCTGCTAAAACAAAAGGTGGCACATCGCGCGGAACGAGTGAGCCGCCACCAATAAACGCATCATTGCCAATTTTGACAAACTGATGTACAGCAACCATACCGCCCAAACGTGCAAAATCGCCAATTTCAATATGCCCTGCTAAGGTGACATTATTAGCTAACACAACATTATCGCCGATAACACAGTCATGTGCCACGTGTGCATAAGCCATCACAAGGCAATTTTTGCCAATAACAGTACGCCACGTTGCAGTTGTGCCAATATTGACGGTGCAATATTCTCGTAAAATGGTATTATCTCCAATTTCAAGGAAAGTCCGTTCACCTTTATATTTCAGATCTTGAGGCGTAGAACCGACAATGGCTCCTTGAAAAATTTTACAATTACGCCCCATGCGCACACCGTCCATGATACTCACATGCGGTGCAATCCATGTTCCGTCACCGATTTCCACATCGGCGGCGATAGTCGTAAACGGTCCGATAGTTACGCCTTTGCCGATTTTTGCATCGGGATGTATGACACTTAGTTGGTGGATATTCATCTTTTCTTTATAGTTGATAATGGATAATGGATAATGGATAATGGATAATTTTAAGCATTATCCATTATCAACTATTCATTATCCACTATCAACTGTTTTTCAGTTTCTTTTTTGAATAAGAGCAGTCAATTCAGCTTCTGATACAACTTTATTGCCGACATAACAACGTCCAATCATTTGAACAATGCCACGGCGTATGGGTTCTAAAAGTTCGAGTTTAAAGATTAAGGCATCGCCTGGAAATACTTTATCACGGAACTTACATTTGTCAATTTTCAAGAAATAAGTGTCCCACAGTTCGTCGTCAGGCACGCCTAATAAAGCGAGGATGCCGCCCGTTTGTGCCATGGCTTCCAATTGTAAAACACCTGGAAAAACAGGATTGTTGGGAAAATGTCCTTCAAAAAACCATTCATTCATGGTCACTTGCTTCATAGCGACGATACTTGTCGGGGTTATTTCCAACACTTTATCAACCATAAGGAACGGATAACGATGCGGCAATTTTTGCATAATCTGAGTCGTATCCATCACTGGTTTTACTGAGGGGTCATATTTTGGAATCCCTCTCTGTTTTTTTTGCTCAGCATAATGGCGTTTTAAAACCTTAGCAAAAGCCACATTCGAGGTGTGTCCGGGTTTTTTAGCGATGACCTTTCCTTTGATGAATTTGCCAACCAACGCCAAATCGCCGATGACATCCAATAGTTTATGCCTTGCGGGTTCGTTTTGAAAGCGCAAGGCAGTTGTGTTCAATATGCCTTGATGTTCAATTTTGACCTGTGGTTTGTTGAGTTTTTTAGCCAAATCAGCTAATTCCTCTTCCGACATCATACGGTCAACAATAACGATGGCATTGTCCAAATCGCCTCCTTTTATCAAACCTTGATTGAGCATAAACTCTAATTCATGCAAAAACGCAAAGGTACGTGCGGGCGCAATTTCCGTTTTATACTGAGGGGTCGAATCAAGCGATGCAAATTGCTGACCCAAGACCTCTGAGTTGAAATCAATCATAGTAGTCAAACAATATTCATCGGCGGGCATTGCCACATATTCAGCACCTGTTTTTTCATCCTTAAAGGTAATCGTTTCTGTAATATCAAAATACTCGCGGTCTGCATATTGTTCCTCTATGCCTGCTTCTGTTATTTTTTGTACAAAAATCGAAGCAGAACCGTCCAATATAGGTACTTCACCGCCGTCAATTTCAAGCAAAACATTGTCAATATCCAAGCCTATCAGTGCCGACAGCACGTGTTCAACGGTACTAATTTGCGCATTACCTTCTTTTATGACAGTTCCCCGATTCGTTGCGACGACTTTACTCGCATCTGCAACGATAATGGGTGCATCTGGTAAATCAATGCGTTGAAATTTATAGCCGTGATTTTCAGGTGCTGGGCGCAAAGTCAAAGTAACGACCTCTCCCGTGTGCAATCCTACACCTTTGACTGTTGCCGCCACTTTGATTGTGCATTGTTTCATCCTCATATTGGGTGATTTTTTCTCTTTTAATTTGTGATTTTCGGGGTCAAAGATAGATTTTTTTTGAAATTTTATCGGTAGAGACCTTTTATTAGTTTGCTCAATTTCGATAGTTTCCTTGATTTAGGCTACTAACAGCACTATTCGTTTGACTCCAATTCGTGAAAATAGTTATTCTTATTGAATTATGCCCGTCTTTTTCTAATTTCACGCTTTAAGATTTTTGAATAACAATCCATTTTTTGTCCATTAAAAAGGGTTTGTCGAAAAGTATAGCAGCAATAATTTGATTATCAACGCTTTAAATTATCCATTATCAACTATCCATTATCCACTAAGTATAAAATAGCCTATTCTTTATGTTTCAATCAGATCTTTTTAAAGGAAAAACCGCTCTTGTCACAGGCGGCGGCTCAGGCATCGGGCTTGAAATTGCCAAACAATTTTTATCATTGGGCGCAGAAGTTTATATCGCAGGGCGCAAAAAAGAGCGACTTGAACAAGCCGTTATGACATTGCACCGCTACGGTACAGGCGTTAAAGCCTTCGTTTTGGATATTCGAGAGACCGAAAGTATTAAACACCTTGCCGATATGATTGAGACGCAAAGTGGCAAATTAGATATTCTTATCAACAATGCGGGTGGACAATTTCCTTCACCTGCCGAAGATATTTCAGAAAAAGGTTGGAATGCCGTCATCAATACCAATCTCAATGGTACTTGGTTTGTGACGCAGGAAATGGCAAAACGCTTTTTTTTCAAGCAAAATGCGGGCAGTATTGTCAATATTGTCTTGAATAATTACAAAGGTTTCCCGGGTATGAGCCATTCGGCAGCAGCAAGGGCTGGGGTTATGAATTTATCAAAAACCTTAGCGATTGAATGGGTGAGCCGAGGTGTGCGTATCAATTGTGTTGCACCTGGCATTATCTTATCGTCAGGTTTAGAAAACTACCCAAAAGAAATGGTCGCAGGTATTGAAGCTAAAATACCGATGAAACGGCTTGGAACGGTCGAAGAAGTGGCTGAACTAACGCTTTTCTTAACAAATGCCGCATACATCACAGGCGAAACGGTTTATATTGATGGTGGCAATCGGCTTTGGGGTGATATGTGGGAAATATAATTATGAGATAAGTGAAAAATGAAAATACTGAGGGGGTACTTTTCATTTTTCACTTACCACTTTTCACTTATTTATTCATAACGCAGTGATTCAATAGGGTCAAGCCGTGCCGCTTTTAAAGCAGGATAGAGACCTGCAAACAAGCCAACAACAAAACAGGTGACAACACCCAAAGTTATCCAAGCCCAAGGCATGTGAAACGTACTTTTCATCGCCACCGAAACGCCCAACCCTGCCAAAACACCTAAGAAGATACCGACCAAACCGCCAAATTGGCAAATCATAATCGCTTCCGTCAAAAACTGAGACAAAATGCTTGAGCGTGTTGCGCCCAAAGCTTTGCGAATACCGATTTCACGAGTCCGTTCTGTGACACTAACCAGCATGATGTTCATAAGACCAATAGACGCTCCGAGTAATGTGATTAAACCAATGGCAATCGTTGCCCAACGAATTGTCACCGTATTTTCTTTCAAAATAGACAATAATCCGTCAGATTTCGTGATTTCAAAGTCATTGTCCTGACCAATCCGCAGTTTACGGACTTGTCGAAAAAGCCCTATTGACACATCTGTTGCCGCTTCCATATCCGTTGCGGTTGCGGTTGACACATTAATATTATAGTCCGCACCTTTGGAATCATACACTTGTTTTGAGGTTAATAAAGGGATAATAATAGTGCGGTCTGCTCCTTGCGAACCACCGCCAGAGCCTTTTGATTTCAATACTCCGACAACACGATAACGGAGGTTGCCAATTGAAATATCGTCGTTGACGGCTTTTTGGTCGTCATTGTCGAACAATAATTTGACGATTTCACTGCCAATAATGGCTTTATTGACACCTGATTTTATTTCACCATCAGAAAAATTACGCCCAAAAGTCAAGTCCATACCTTTCACATCTAAGTAGTTTTCGTCAACACCTGTGACTGAAACGGTTGGGTTTGTCTTTTTATCACCTCTTTGCACGACGGCATTGCCTGTGGCGTTTATCGAAATCGTCACTTTTGCTGGATAATCAAAACGTTCTTTAAATTCCTCGGCTTGGTCAAAGTCAATCGGTTCGCCTACTTTGGAACGTCTGCCGCCTCTGTTGCCTTTGATGTCTTGAAATTTACGTTCAATCGTAAAGGAGTTGCTGCCCAAGCTGTTAAAACTTTCATTGAGCGAATTGAGAACTGAATCCAAAGCTGCCAATATGCCAACCAATGACATGATGCCAACCGCAATGATGAGCAATGTCAAAACCGACCGCAAGGAATTGGCGCGGATGGATTCAAGAGACATTTTTAAAATTTCGCTAAAATTCATCATATCTTACAAATTGAGACGGATTTTTATGATTTTTACTGAGGGGGGTGTTTTTCAAATTTACAAAACACGAATGTCGTTTTTATAAAAACAAAAGCCGCTTTTGATAGACAAAAGCGGCTTTTTATTGGATTAGGGATTCGTTATTGGGGATTGGTTATTCGTTAACCAGTAACGAATAACCAATAACGAATTCTTACTGCCCAATCAATATCGGTGCAGATTTGCCATTCATAATAACGACTTTGGCATTTGCAGACAAAGCGAGTTCTTTTTGCGCTTTAATTTGCTCATATTGTAGCAATTTATCGCTCAACCCAGTGGACAAAATGCGTTGATAATCGGCAATACCTTGTGCTTCGACGCGTTTTCTTTCCGCCTCTTGCTTTTCTTTTTGCAAGACGTATTGCATTTTTTGAGCATCTTGTTCGGCATTGATTTTCTTTTCAATGGCATCTTTAACGGACTCTGGCAAAGCAATATTGCGAATCAGCAATTGCTCTAAAGTCAAGCCGCGCATCTTGAAAATGGAATCAATATCCTTGAAAATACGCGCTTGAAATTCATCCCGTTTGTTAGAATACAGGTCAATTGCGGTGTAGTAAACGGCATTGTCCCGTATTTTTGTTCTTGTAACAGGGCGTACAATCACGTCTTCGATTTCAGTACCGATTTCACGAACGATGCGGGGTGCGTCTTGTTCATTAACATGGTACAAAACCGTCAAGTCAATTGTCAACTCCAAACCGTCGGTTGATAAGATGCGAATGGCATCATCGCCACGGTTTTTTCCTTCGGTTGTGATGCCCGACATGGTGTAGTTTTGCGTCCGCGTATTGGTCGTAATGACGGTGACAAGCGGGTTGACGAAATTTAAGCCACTTGGCAAAACACGTTCTTCGACTTTACCAAACAACTTTTGTACGCCTACCTCACCTGCATCAATTTGTTTGATACAAGCGGTCAATAAACCTAAACCAATAACGGCAAAACTAACCAAACGAACACTTTTCGATGTTTGTACGGCTTGGCGATTGTCCAAACCCATTAAAACGTAACTGACTGCCAATAAAATACAGCCTAAGATAACTAATGTCATGTGTCTTTTCTATTTAAAATAAGGTGAATAATTGTTTTATAAATAACCGTTAAGATAACACTTTTTAAGGGGTTTCAATCCATCATAGGCTTTAAAAGACGACAGAGTGAGCGACATAGACGACTAAAATGTTATTTTTACAACTTATTGCTTTTGTATTACGTCTAAAACTTTGCTTTACTATTTTTGTTAGAAAAACCATTCATTCACATAATCATTCACACATTCAATATGAAAGTTTCTGTTTTCCGAAAAGCACATTTTAACGCCGCCCACCGTTTGCACAACCCAAAATGGTCTGATGAAAAAAACCGAGAAGTATTTGGTCTCTGCAACAACCCGAATTATCATGGGCATAATTATGAATTAGAAGTAAAAATTACGGGCGAAATTGACCCCGAAACGGGCTATGTTTATGATTTAGGGAAATTGTCAAACATCATAAAAGAAGAAATTGAGCATCGTTTTGACCATAAAAACCTGAATATTGACACTACTGAATTTCGAGATTTGAACCCCTCGGCAGAGAATATTGTCGTTGTGATATGGAAAATACTGAGGGGGTGCATTGAACCTGAATTTGATATACAAGTGAGACTTTACGAAACGCCACGTAATTTTGTGGAGTTTCCAGCTGCATAAAAATGTTTTTTTTGTCATTCTGAACGCAGTGAAAGAATCTGTTTTTACGGTTTATTCAGATTCTTTCACTGCGTTAATAATGACGCACTGTGTTTTTAGTGAGGCGATGATTTAAAATCATCGCCTCACTTGTCCGCGTCATTCCGTTTTAGACGACACCGTTTAAGTGTCGGTTTTCCTCAGAATGACAAAAA
>JANLQI010000408.1:0-26171 GCA_031367705.1 Saprospiraceae bacterium
CGACCGCCGAACCAGTTGGATTCCCAACCTTTGATGATACCTAAACGGTTTCCTATCGGATTTGTCTTCTGACCCATTTTAATCTTTTATCGAAACTTCAAGCGTTCCAGATTATTTTGGAAAATGTTATTTTCGTTTAAAAAGCCTACCGAATCGTTCGGATTAGACTAAATTTCTCAACTTATGCGCCTACGGTTCGCTTTCAGCTGGAATAGGCTTACGGTTTGCCACAACGATTGTGATGTGGTTAGTCCGTTTGCGAATCCGATGAGCGCGTCCGTGCGGTGCAGGTTGAAAGCGTTTCAACATCGTTGCGGCATCGCTGAATGCTGCTTTGATATAGAGGTCATACTCTGTGGCATCTTCCTCGGTTTTTACTTCCCAGTTAGCGTAAGCCGAGCGTACAACTTTTGTCAACCACGTAGAAGCTTCCTTGTTCGTAAATTGAAGAATGTTTAAGGCATCGCTGACTTTTTTGCCGCGAATATTGTCAATGACGAGGCGCATTTTACGTGCCGACATCGGACAACTTGAGTGTCTTGCTACTGCTTCCATTGCTTGTATTCAGTATTTAGTAGTGAGCTAAAAGGACTCACGCAATTATTTTTCTTAATAAAAATGATTAAAAAGCACATGTTTACTGAGGGGGGTCTTGATTGATTATTTTTTATTGATTAATGATTATTGTGCTAAACAATATTCAATTAACAATAAACATTAATCAATAAAAACCACTCACATCTTACTTTTTACGGTTGCCTGAGTGACCTCTGAAGTTACGCGTCGGTGAAAACTCCCCAAGTTTGTGACCCACCATATTTTCTGTAACGAATACAGGAACAAATGTTTTGCCGTTGTGAACAGCAATGGTCAAACCAACCATATCAGGACTAATCATAGAAGAACGCGACCACGTCTTGATGACCGACTTGCGGCTTGCTTCCTTCATTTTCTCGACTTTCTCGAGCAATTTGTGGAAAATATATGGTCCTTTTTTAAGCGAACGAGGCATGATATTATAATTGATAGATGAAAATGGATAGTGGATAATGGGCAGTTATATAATTATACATTATCCACTATAAATTATCCATTATTAATTTACTTATTCGTTGTTTTACGTCTTGTAACAATAAGACGGTTTGATGCCTTATTCTTATCGCGTGTTTTAGCACCTTTTGCTGGCAAACCTTTGCGTGAGCGTGGGTGTCCACCAGAAGCACGTCCTTCACCACCACCCATCGGGTGATCCACTGGATTCATCACAACTGGACGAACGCGTGGGCGACGACCACTCCAACGTTTTGCACCTGCCTTACCCATAACTTCCAAACTGTGGTCAGGGTTTGACACTGTACCAATCGTTACACGGCAAGTCATCAAGATGCGGCGAACTTCACCAGAAGGCATTTTCAAAGACGCATATTTACCTTCTTTACCGTTCAAAGTGGCGTAAGTACCCGCAGAACGTGCCAGAACAGCACCTCTACCCGGTTGCATTTCGATGCAGCATACTTGAACACCGAGTGGCACATCTTTCAAAAACATGGCGTTACCTACTTCTGGTGTCGCTGTGTCACCACTTAGAATCGTATCACCGACTTTCAAGCCGTTTGGTGCGATTATATAGCGTTTTTCACCGTCAGCATAAAACACAAGAGCGATAAAAGCCGAACGATTCGGGTCATACTCAATCGTTTTGACCGTTGCAGGCACACCATCTTTATTGCGTTTGAAGTCAATAATACGGTATTGTCCTTTGTGACCACCACCGATTTGGCGCATTGTCATCTTACCGTCGTGGTTACGACCGCCTGAATGCGAGAGTTTTTCTACCAAACTCTTTTCCGGTACGTTTGTCGTAATCTCTTTGTAACTGTTTGTTACGCGAGTACGAAGAGCCGGCGTTATCGGGTTATATTTTTTAACTGGCATTTTATTATAAAGTTATCAGTACATTATCATCGTCTTTTGTTATAAAAAGGACGTTTAACAATGACTATTGACTTAATGACTTAATTATTCTTCTGCTGCACCTGCATCACCGAAGATGTCGATTGTTTCACCTTCTTGTAGCAATACGAATGCTTTTTTATAAGCTGGTTTCATACCCTTGACCATACCCGAACGTGTCGAACGTGTTTTGGTTTTGCCAGGAATGACCGCCGTGTTAACTTTTGCAACTGAAACATTGAACATTGCTTCAACAGCTTTTGCTACTTCGAGCTTGTTCGCTTTGCGGTCAACGACAAACGTGTAAACCGTTTTTGCCATTTGCTTGTCGGACTTCTCGGTGATAATCGGACGGACTAAAATATTCTTTGCCATTTTTTATTAGACTTTAAGATTTTAGATTTTAAGATTTTTAGACCCTTCAGTATTTTAAAGTCTTTTATCTTAAAATCTTATATCTAAATTATGCAAACGTTTCTTGAATTTTTGCAATTGAACTTTCTGTCAACACGAGTGCTTGCGTGTTCATGATTTGATATGTGTTCAAATCACCTGCTCTTGCAACACCTGTGCGTTCTGCGTTACGACTTGATTTAAGGATAACCTCATTCAATTCTGGCAAAACAACCAATGATTTTTTGCTTTTTACGCCCAAACCAACCAATACGTTGACAAAATCTTTTGTCTTTGGCGCATCGAATGAAAAGTCTTCAACAATGGTAATCGAACCAGCGGCTGCTTTTGCAGACAAAACTGACTTACGAGCCAATTGACGCACTTTTTTATTCAATTTGATAACGTAATCATGCGGTTTTGGACCGAAAGTACGGCTACCACCTAAGACAACCGAGTTGATGTCACCCTTACGTGAGCCACCTGTCCCCTTTTGCTTGTGCAACTTACGAGTAGAACCCGAAGCTTCACTACGCTCTTTTGTCTTAGAATTGCCTTGACGTTGGTGTGCCAAGTACTGCTTAACAGCGAGATAGACGGCATGCTCATTCGGCTCGATGCCGAAAATGTCTGCTGGCAATTCAATGCTTCTACCTGTGCTTTCGCCTTTTATATTTTTAACTTCGACTTGCATTTTTTTTTAGATTTTAAGATTTAAGATTTTAAGATTTTAAGATTTTAAAGAAAAGATTAAACATTGCTCTAAAATCTAATATCTAATATCTTAATATCGAACATCTTAGAAAATCATTTTTCGATGATGACATACGCGCCATTGTGTCCTGGCAACGGTCCTTTCAAAAGGATAAGGTTTTGCTCTGGAAAAATCTTAACAACTTTAAGACCTTTGATTGTCTTCGTATCGTTGCCCATACGACCTGACATCCGCATACCTTTAAATACCTTAGAAGGAAATGATGATGCACCAATTGAACCCGGTGCACGAAGGCGATTGTGCTGACCGTGGGTTGCTTGACCGACACCGCCGAAGCCGTGACGACGCATAACGCCTTGGAAACCTTTACCTTTTGAAGTGCCCATTGCTTGCACTTTGTCGCCTTCTGCAAAAATATCAGTAACACTGATCGTGTCGCCTTTTGTTTTGCCGATGACCATATCGCGGAATTCAGCCACTTGGCTCATTGCTCCATCAATACCAGCCGCCGTGAAGTGACCTAACATAGCCTTAGATGTTCTTTTTACTTTCGCTTCGCCGAAAGCCAATTGCATTGCGTTGTAACCATCGCTGTCCACAGTTTTAACCTGTGTAACGATATTGGGCCCCAACTCAACAACCGTAACGCCTACGGCATTGCCTTTCTCATCGAAGACAGAGGTCATACCGACCTTCTTGCCAATTAAACCGTTCACTGTTGAAATATTTTAAATTTTAAGAAAATTTAGATAGGCACTAAACTGAGAAGAATTACTGTGTATCTTTTTTGAATGATGAATTATAAATGATGAATGATGAATCCACGATATTATAATACAAAATTGGGCTTGATACTGAGGGGGTCGTTTTGATTCGACACGTTAATATATATGGTGTGCGGTTTAGCACAAACCAAAATAAATTAGTTAGTCAATCAATTAAATGATTTTCCCTCATTTTCAGCAAGTCCTGAAGAGTATCGGATATTTAAGTTCGAAAAATGAACGCAATGAAATTCATCATTTATTATTCATAATTCATCATTAAAAACCGACTTGTTCAGTATAGCCACTAAAAATGTCTTAAAGTATTGTTGATGAAATAGGTTTCGTCAATAAGTACTCAATTCACTTTGAAAATTAAAATGTGAATCCTCATTAGGATTACATCAATTTTACTTGAATATCCACGCCGCTGGGCAATTCCAGTTTCGACAATGCGTCCACCGTTTTTGCATTTGGTGAATAAATTTCGATAAGCCGCTTGTGCGTGCGAAGTTGGAACTGCTCCCGAGCTTTCTTATTGACGTGCGGAGACCGCAGGACAGTATAGATTTGTTTCTCGGTGGGCAGCGGAATCGGACCAACTACTGCCGCATTCGTAGCACGGACTGTTTTTACGATTTTTTCGGTTGATTTATCAACCAAATTGTGGTCGTAAGATTGAAGTTTGATTCTGATTTTCTGATTCATTACCCTTTTTAATCTTTTGTCAAATGAAGCGCAACTACCTTTTGTAATTGGCGGTGCAAAGATAGGACTCTTTTCTGTTCCACCAAATAGTTTTCTATAATTTTATTAAAAAAACAAAAAAAAACGCCCCCCTCAGTATCGTTTCCCGTTTTTGATACAGAGGAGGGCGTTTTTATTCTTAAAAGCTGCTATTATGCCGCTTTTTTCTGTTTCTTTTTAATAGACAAACATTTTCAAAATCTTCAAGATGCTGCCCAACTTCTTGAACTTCTAAATCTGATGATTGCGTATTGGTCAAAACGTCTTCAAAATATTGAAAAACCTCGCTTCGGTCTTCCTCAATCCATTCAACCAGTTCATCTGGTGACAGTCGTAGCATATATTCTTTCAAAAACTGCGTTTGGGCTTGCTCCGAAGGCAGTTCTTGATATTGTTTTAAAAAAATTTGATGCTTTTTCATTCTTCTCTTTCTTTTATGAGTTTATTCAAAATGGTAAGTGTTTAAAAAATGTGCCTTTAAAACAAAATTACACCTTTACTGTTTGAAACAAAAAAATAACAATGCTACAATTTTCTTTAAAAGACATCCAAGCGATGGAACGCATTCCTCGTTTAACACTCATTAATTCTATAACGGGGTTTAAAAGTGCAAACCTCATTGGTACGGTCAATACTGAGGGGTTACCCAATTTAGCTATTTTTTCATCTGCCGTCCACATTGGCTCTGAACCGCCATTGATTGGTATTGTCACACGCCCTGTTGTGCCTGATGGGAAGACATCACGGCACACCTATAATAATATCAAAGAAACAGGCTTTTTTACAATCAATCACATCAGTCTCGATATTGTTGAAAAGGCACATCAGACTTCTGCAAGTTATCCCGATGGCGTTTCAGAATTTGAAGCAGTTGGTTTGACCCCTCAGTATTGGGGCTTGAAAAACGTGCCTTATGTTGCTGAAAGCTTTATAAAAATGGGTTTGGAATATGTGGAGGAATACCACATCAAAGCCAATCAAACGACTTTGATTATCGGTAAAGTCATAGAGTTGTTTCTACCTGAAGATTGTTTAGATGATAAAGGTAATTTGGATTTAAACCGTGCTGAAACGGTGGCTTTGAGTGGTTTGGATTCTTACCATGCGACTGAAATGATTCATCGGATGCCTTATGCACGAGTGCCTAAAATAGTTTAAGTTAGTTTTTTGTCATTCTGAACGTAGTGAAAGAATCTGTATAAAACTTTCATTTTCAATTACTTATCCAGATTCTTTCACTACGTTACTAATGACGCACTGTGTTTTTAGTGAGGCGATGATTTAAAATCATCGCCTCACTTGTCCGCGTCATTCCGTTTTAGACGACACCGTTTAAGTGTCGGTTTTCCTCAGAATGACAAAAAATAAGCGTATTATTTAATCTAAACGCTATTTCGTTTTCACAAATTGCTGCACACCGTAGGTCTTATCAGAATAGACTTTTACAAAATAAACACCGTTTGATAAATCCTTAGTATTCACTTGCCATTCGTTCCTCCCCTTCTCAAAACGTTGATTTGTCATCGTATTTTGAACCATAACACCTTGGTAATCAAATACTTGAATCGTCATGTTTTCAGCTTCTTTTAACTCAAACCGAAGCGTTAAATCCGTTGAAGTGGGGTTAGGAAAGACAGAAAGGTCGGTTTTACTGAGGGGGGTCTCTTCTGTCCCAGTTGCGGTATTTTCAAGTACCATATTCTCATCTCCTGCTTGATAAGCTAAGAAAGAGAAATAAATAAGCATCATTTCGTCGGTCGTGGACTCACCTAAGACGACCGTTTTAAGCGGATTGCTCGGTTGGTTCGGGTTGTTCATCGTGTTGTCGTAAAACGCTTCGCTTTGAAGTTTGGCTAAACGAGGGAATTTGATGGCTTTTTTGAACAAATATGAGCCTTGCCAATGGAAATCCCAGTTGTCAATTTTTATGAGTGGTATGGTATCACCCGAAGGAAGGACTTGCCAAGCTTTGATGCTGCGCCCAATGAGGTGCATGTGTGGTCCGATGCTGATGAGTGTGCCATCTACTAAGGCATTGGTGAATGAGGCATAAAATGTTTTAGTCGTATTGGCAGGAATAACAAGCGGCCCGTTTGTTAGAGACGAAGTATGGTTCAAAATAGGTACAATCCGCACTTCTCTAAGGGCTTGTGTGCTTGTTTTAAGGCGCAACATGGTCGAATCTGTTTTGCCTGCTGAACTGGGTGCATAATGGACTTGAAGAATAATATTTGAACCCGCAGCCAATTTAACCCCCATACCTGCTGGATAGATTTGTGGCTGCGAACCTGGTACCCATGCACCTATTAGGTTAGCGGAATTAGAACCCACACCACCGAAACTGGTATAACCTGGTGCAGGGTCTGCTGCATCAAGTTCGAAACACTTATCGGAGTTGTCGGAAAAAATGAGTACGTGATGAACAATTGTACCATTGCCTGGCAAACATTCCAAACCAGTGATGAATTTATCAACTGTTAAACCTGAACGCATGGGGAAGCAGCGATAAACGTCTTCGTTACTCGTTACGGTATATTTGGGAATGCGCTGTGTCCAATCGGGGTTTGGAATCACGGGTGCATCAGTATAGATGGGTGCGGCGGGTGCGTTGGCTAAATTGCCAGAAGGCGCATCTGCGTTTGCCCAATCATTTATTGCTTTTTTGTCAGCATCAGACAAAGTTCGAGCGTGAGCAAGCGCATTGTATTTTTGGTCAGGAGGCCAAGGCGGCATAAGTCCCAAATTTACTGAATTGCGAATGGACGATTTATAATTGCTCGCCTGCGCATAAGTCATGAGTGCGAAAGGCGCAACACCACCCGTATGGTGACAACTTGTGCAGTTCTTATACATAATAGGCGCAATTTTATCCGCCCAAGTGGGTGTTTGCGCAAAACAGATGGTATTTATCCAAAATATACTGAGGGGTACAAAAAAGGCTGCAAAGACTAATTTCTTTTTCATGATTCACATTATTAAATATTAAAAAAATCGGTCAGTGTTAGCACTGACCGAAAACCACCGTAAATATAAACTACGATGACTACAAACGTGAAGTTTTTTAACCTTTCGGTTTTTTTTTTTTAAATAAATGGTGTTCCAAAAACAGAAAAAGAATTGAATTATAAGTTTGTCGCTTTCTTTGACTGGCCTACTTAGTTTTAGTTTAAATTTTAAATAAAAAAAAGCTGTCTGCCCCAACAAAAGGACAAGACAGCTTAGGTCAAACTATTTCACTAAATCATTTTTATCTTTCAATTGCTTATGAGTTGTGGGTCGAGTGTTTTCGTTTTTCAACATAAACTCCCGACCCGTTTCTCATAGTATGTTTACCGTTGAATCTGTACGTAACCGACCTTTTTGTTGCCTTCTCCATCATCGAAGATATAGAAGTAAGTGCCGTCAGGTAAGGTTTGATTGTTCCACTTTCCGTTCCAATCGTTTTTGTAACCTTTCGTTTTCATCACCTCTGTACCCCAACGGTTGTAAACATTAACAATATTGTTCGGGAATTTTTCGATGCCTTCTATGACGAAGTAATCGTTGATACCGTCATCATTCGGTGAGAATGCGTTGTAAACTTTAATTTTATCACAACTCACTGTTACAATAACTTTCGCTGTATCGCAACCGCCAATGTCACAAAGTCCATAAGTAAAGACATCTGGTTGTCCATTGTTACAAAAGTCGAGGTCTGGCGTGTAAATGATACGCATATCAGATGTGATAATCACTTCACCATGTTTAGGATTGGCGACAATCGTTAATTTAGCATTGTTTGAATACAAAGTATCGTTTGCCAATATATCAATCAAAACAGGTTGTGCTTTGATGGTTGAGGCACTGTCATTGTTCGTTTTTAGACGTTTAACAGCCCTTGCATACACATTGGTCGTTACGTAAGTTGTATCGTTTAAACCAAACTCATCTGAAATCACATAAGTCGCTTTTTCAACACCGACGGCAACACCTAAGCGAGAAGCGCAAGTTGTACCCGCAAGGTCGCTGAAACGTGCAAACGTATTGGTGCTTGGAACGAGTTTCGTAACGCGGTAACGTGTTCCCAAGAGTTCATTGGTCGCAATACATAAGGTGTCTTTGTCACCGACATATATTGTGGACGCAATATACTGAGGGGTCAAACAAGCGGCATTGACCGTCAATGTATCGGCGCAACCTGTGTTTTGGTTGATGAATACAAGGGTTGATTGACCACGTGTTATATCCAAGAGCGTACCCATTGGAATGATATTAGTATTCAGCTCCATGATGCCGTAAGAACCGTTAACCGTGCGGGTCATTTTAATACCACCATAGGTTTTCGCTCTGTCACCACCGACAATGGTTAATGTTGTAGAACTCAGCATCCAATGACCTGTTGGGTCCCAAACGTTCATCAAAGCGACTAAATCATCCATCGTATTGATCGTTGGTGCAGTATGCGTTGTACCGTTTACCGTCCAATAATCGAGACTGTAAGGCCCTGTTGCACCACGTCCTGGAATCGTAAAGAATGTATAAGCAAACGTTGTATCGTTATTACAAGCATCAAAACCTCCTGAATATGGTGTACCATTCAATAAGATGTTGTAATCAGGAATCACATCGAAAGGAATCTTAACACATACTTTCGGATTCGCTGAACACGCATCTGTAATGATAACAGAGTCTTGCGGTATGATGCTACCACAACCTGGTAACGTAACTGTAATGATGAATTTCACATAAGCCGAGCCGCCTGTTGAAGTCATGACACGGAGACAAGCCGTATCTTTACCAACATTCAAAGCTTTGTAGCTTATACATTGTGAAATCTGGTCAATCCTAATTTCCGTAAAGTTGGCATTACCTGCACATTCGTTCACGACACTGACGATATTACCTGTCAAACCGAGTTCTGCTGCCGTTAAGCAAGTCGAAGCTGTTTGTGGAAATACTACCGTACGATTAATCACGATTTCAGGTGAACACGTCACTTTTACAAGTAAAGTATCTTTACAACCAAACGGATTTGTGAAAATAACCGTGTGATTACCGTTCGCAAAATGTAAAGTCGAACCAGCGTTACACGTACCGAAGCCACCCGCATAAGGCGTTCCGTTGTCTGTAATGGTGTAAGATGCAATACTGTTTGCTGGAATTTCCACACAGACATCAGCCGTACTGTTACAATCTGTAATGACTTTAACAAGCGTCGATTGTGTGATGAAATCAGTACAGCAAGTCGCATTGTTATTCGCAATAATGACTGGCAAAACAGTTGTACAGGTCACATCGTTGTTTCTTGAGACTGTTACTGAGTAATTACCAGGTACTAAACCTGTATGACTGTTCGTAATGCTCGCAGCCGTTGACCACGTAAATGTGTAATTAGCTGCATTATCAACCACAATCGTAGCCGTTCCATTGGCTGCACCACAAGTCGCATCGGTTTTTTGAACCGTTGCCAAAGGTGGTGTACAACAGCCTTGCGTATTGTTATTGATGGTAACTGGCACAACCGTTAAACATCTTGTTGAACCGCTTCGTGTGACCGTTACGGTATAAGAACCGGCTGCTAAACCACTGCGCGTATTTGTCGTGCTACCGCCATTTGACCAAGCAAATGTGTAATTAGCGACATTATCAACAGAAATCGTGGCTGTTCCGTTCGGATTGCTACACGTTGCATCGGTTTTTTGAACCGTTGCGGCTGGTGGTGTACAGTTGCAATCGTCACCTACGATAATCGTAAAGACTTTTTGACATGTATTGCCCCGTGAAGCCGTTACGGTGTAAGCACCCGCGGCTAAACTTGTACGATATGGTCCCGTAGCACCATCAGACCAAGCATAGTTCAAGCCTTGTGTTGGCACCATCGTAATCGTTCCGTCGTTGCCCGCACAAGTGGCGTTTGTATGCACTTCTTTAACCGTCATAGTATCACGAACAGTAATCAACTGGCGGCAAGTTGTGAAATTGCCACAACCATCAACCGCTGTCCAAGTACGTGTCAATATGTAATCGCAGTTATTGCCTGTTGGCGTTGTCGTCGGTGTCATTGTCACTGGTACAACATCCGTACAGTTATCCGTTGCCGTTAAAGTCGGTGCTGTTGGCACATTTTGAGGTGAAGCAACTGTAATATTAGCAGGACAAGCTGCCAAAACTGGCGGTGAATTGTCCGTTACTTTAAGGAAAATGCGCCATTCGCTTTGGTTGCCACAACCGTCCGTAGCGACCCAACGACATTCAATCAAGAGGCTGTATCCGTCTGTCAAACAATTGCCACGACGACGTGCCAAGTCTTCAAAAGTTAAAGTCACATTGTTTGAACATCTATCCGTAGCCACGGCATCGCCCATTTGGAAAATGCGGATGTCTTCGCAACTCATCGTTAATGTATCACCACTGTTCAAGCCCGTCAAACGTGGGTTATTCGGTCGGATAATAGGCCCCTCAGTATCTTTGACCGTAACCGTCTGTACAGCTGTTTTTGTATTTCCACAAGCATCAGTCGCTGTGAATACACGTGTAACAGTGTAGGTACAACCTGAACCATTGGTCGTATTTTGGACCGAAATCGCTGGCGCACCACAGTTATCTGTTGCCACTGCTAAGATATTAGGCAGTGGGTCAGAACATCCGATAGTAACATCGGCTGGGATACTTGTAAATGTCGGAGCGATATTGTCAAATACGGTAATCACTTGTTGTGCTCTTGCTGTGTTGCCACAACCGTCGTTTGCTGTCCAAGTCCGTGTAACCGTCATGCGATTCGCACATGTTTGGCTTGACGTCGCATCGGCAACCGTAATGGTTGGTACATTGCCTGTACAATTATCGGTAGCTGTAACAGTTGCCGTAGGTGCAGGAATTTCAGATGGACAAGAAACCGTTATATTAGCAGGAATACCCGCTAAAACAGGTGCAATATTGTCGAAAACTGTAATTATCTGCGCACCTGTTCTGCTGTTGCCACAAGCATCAGTCGCTGTCCAAGTCCGCGTAATGGTTTTGCGATTAGCACATATTTCGTTAGAATTGGCATCTGCAACACTGATAGTTGGGTTAGAATCGCAAGCGTCTATTGCCGAAACATTTGTAGAAGCTGTTGGTACATCTGACACACATGTTACTGTGATATTAGCTGGAATACCCTGTAATTGTGGTGCAACAATGTCTTGAACAGTGACTATTTGACTCCTTGACGTTGTCCGATTACAAGCATCTGTCGCTGACCAAGTCCGTGTTAATGTGTAATTATAAGGACAATTGCCATTTGTACGCACTTGTGCAAATATTACCGTTGCGCCATACAGTTCTGTTACCGTTGCTGACGCAGGAATATTATTGCAATTTGCCGTTACATTGGCTGGCACACCGACCAATTGAGGCGCATTATTATTGACTGTAATTTTAACTGAATCGGTGCTTTGGCAACCGTTAATATCCATAATCGTCAAGTAGTAAGTCGTTGTGACCAACGGACAAGCGATTGGATTGGCAATATTGGTTGCACTCAATCCTGTGGCGGGTGTCCAACTATAAACACAGTCGAGAATACCTGCCGTACCATAAAGATTGACACAAACACCTGGGCAAACCGTTGTATCCTTATTAGAAATGACCGTTTTAGGTGATTTTCTAACAAAAATGGACTTTGTTGATTGGTCTGTACAACCACCGTCATTGACCGTCAAACTAATCAATTTGCTGCCAAAAGTAGCGTATTTAACAACCGTTGTATCACCATAAGGTCTTGTCAATGTTGCCGCTGAACGACGTACAATGACTCCACCGTTTAAGTTGTAATTCAATGCAGCGGCTGGAGTGGCACGTCCTGTGAACAAGAACGTCATTTCAGCATTGTTACAGAAAGGTTCAATGACCACAAATTCAGCACGTGGATTTCCTGCGAGGTAAAGATTGAATGAGTCGGAAACACTGCAACCAGAAGACCCCCTCAGTAAAACGCTCATATTATTGTAAGAACCATTCAAAACAGCGTCAAAAGTGATGGTATTGCCATTGACCACCACATTGCGCCATCCTGCACTGCCAGAGATTTGGTAGCTCGAAATGGCTTGGTCAAGAGTGATACTTACTGGCATTGAGCCATTTGTACACGTTGACAAATTACCTGTACGAGAAACGATGTTAGGTTTAGGATTCACATTCACAACCACCGAATCGTAACCAAAACAACCATAATCATTGAAAGCAATGACCGTATAAGTCGTTGTTACTGAGGGGGTTGCAATTGGATGTGCGCTGAACTCATCGCTTAAAGATGATTGACCTGTTGTCCACAAATAATGCGTTCCACCTTGTGCGTGAAGGTTTACACTGTCCCCTTCACAAATAGTACGGTCTATACCTGCATACGTCCAAACCATAGGGTTAATGGTCAATTGTCTCGATATTGAACCAATACAACCATTGCTATCTGTGACCGTCAATGTAACTGTATAAGTGCCCGCTGCTTGGTAATCGTGCGTCAGGTGTTCCTCCGTTGATGTCACACCATCACCAAAGTCCCATTGCCACGAAATGAATGGACCACCCACAGCGTCAAAATGTGTTCCTGACGTTGCACAATTGTTTTCCGTTATAAAATCAACTGTTGCTACGCAGAAGCTGATAGTAATTGCTGTAGAATCCGTATTATTGACCAAAGTCACTTCTCCTAAAACAGAGCCACCTGTGCGATCAGAACCGCGAACAGAAGCCGTATTGACAATACTCGCCGCTGGTGAAACAACCCGTGCTTTGAGTGTCACTGTCATTGAATCGCCAAAAGCTAAGAACGGAATACGACGAGTAGCCGTAGAGCCAATGCTCGTCCAATTATTGTCTGCCAAAGTTAATTGAGAAGGCAATTGGTCAACAATATCCACATCGTAGGCATTCATTGAGCCATTGTTTTTCACGGCAATATTATACGTGACTGTATCACCCACCGCAACTGCTGATGATTGACCAATGGCTAATGTTTTGCGCAATGCCAATTCGTAAATATTTGGAATCATACAAACTTGCGCTTGAGTAGAATCACATTCGCCAAAACTTAAGGTAAAACAAGCTGAATAGCCCATACTGTCCACATCACTGTCTGTGGTTTCGTCACCACTGGCGTTTTGTATTGAGAAACGATAACCTGTTGGTATTGCAGCATGAATGCGATATGTGCCAGCTGCTAAACCATCAAATAGATATTTGCCGTTTACAGAAATCGTAGAATCAATAACCGTTGAAGTCACACAATCTTCTAAGTAAATTTTAACACCATCTAAACGGGTATCGCCCGCATCTAAAATACTGTTGTAATTATTGTCGCTACAAGTTATGGCTCCTATAGAAGAACATTGTACAGGGATATTGTTGTTGAAAACAAACGGGTCAGTACCAGATGTGATATTGATGTTCAAATAATAGACATTATTCGCACACGTTTTATCAATCATAAAACCATTATCTACCTCTGAACCCAAAAGTATAGAACCATTCACAACACCATCGCGGTCAATGGGTGAACCATCAGCCGTTGAAGTATTTAAAGTATCTGCTTGTGGCAAACAAGATATGCTTAAAGGATAGGCTTTCGGATGCGTGTAAATAATATTATAAACACCCGGTGTACCGTCTGTGTAGAATTGATAACGCCCTGATTCTCCTCTATCAATAAAGTAAACCAAGCCAGGGCCATACGCTTCAACCCGTCCACCAGTGATAACTTTACCCGTTTTGTCGCAGTAAATATGACCAATTGGGTCATGATCAATGTAGTCAATGACATAAGCATAGTCATGGTCGTCTTCGTCGTTTCTTTCATTATTGATGAAATTTTCGCCACCGACGATGTCATTATTCGGGTTATTATCTGCTTTTGAGTCAACATCAGGTGTGTTCATTCCTGAGCCTTCGTCTGCGGTTGCAAAAGAAATTTCCGCTTTATTCGCAAAAATGGTATCGTTCGGCATGTGGTTGACAATCAAATAGATACCAACAGTTGCCGTTTGACCGACAGGCACACTGCCAACGATAAGCGTTGAATCCGCTTGCCAATTGTTCGCATTACCCGTTTGAGCTGCCGTATTGAGTCCTACTTGATACTCAAGACCCACAGGAATATAATCCGTAATCTTAATATCGTAAGCATTTGTATTGCCTTGATTGAAAATGGTCATATTGAAACGAACCGTATCACCATTATTCACCACGACACCGCGTGGGCGTGATTCAAGGGTTTTCCGCAATGCTAAGTCAAAAATAGGCGTGTCTCTTGGTACAAATAAACCAAAGTCAACCGTCAAATTCGTATTCGGGTCAGTGTCGCCATCTGTAATAGGGCCACCGTTAATAGCCAAATTAACGATTTGGGACATGACCATGTGATTAGGCATACCTGTTCCGTGGTCAGCTTCGTTGACATCGCCAACCGTTGAAGGCTCATAATCGCCCGCACCATCCTTATCATAAATGCCACCACCTGTTGAAGACACTAAACTATCAGGTACATTTGTCAACTTAACGTAGTAATTACCCACATTTAAGTCATTAAACAAATAATTACCGTTTACATCCGTCAATTGTGATTTTACTAAAACATCATCGTCATTACCTTTGATATTATCGGTTGAAGCATATAATTGTACTTGAATACCTTGAATACCTGTTTCGCTGCCGTCTTTTACGCCGTTGTTATTGAGGTCTTTCCAAACCAAATTACCTAAACTGACGCAAATTTGAACAGTAACATTAACGGTATCTTTACAACCATTCACGTCAATTGCAAAAGTATAAGCACCTTCAACTGTTAAACCCGAAGCCAAACCCCCACCGTCAATGGATGCCGTTGCGCCAATAGGTTGTGACAAAATTGTCCAAATACCTGTTTTAGCAAAATTAATTGTCGAAGGCGTGCTGCCACCTGAACAAGCCAAAGTAGTATCTCTACCTAAGTTTGGTTTTGCATAAACTGTTACAACAACATCCGCTGTGTCTTTACAACCAGCTGTGTTTTCGCCAATAAGCCTATAAGTCGTCGCTCCTACTGAGGGGGTCACATTTGTCGCATTGGCAACCGTATTGCCGCTTTGAGACCATTTTGGATTGACAATTGTACCATAATTTGTTATCAAACTGGTTAAATCAACAACCGTATTTTGGCAAACAGATGTTGCGCTGGCGACAATAACAGGTTTTGCATGTATGGTAACGACAACAGAAAGTGTATCATAACAGAAACCCGTTCCGTCTAATTTCCGAATCCATATAGTCGTTGTACCCAATGCCGAAACGACTGTATTACTGAGGCGGTTCGCACCAGTTACCGCATCGTTAGCCGTTGCGTGATAGCTGAGAGTTCCCGACACATTTGCAGCATCTGTTACCGTCATCGCACCCACATTAACCGTTGAAGGCGCACAAACCACAACGATTGGGTTGGCTACAGAAATAATTGGTTTTGTACAAGCACAGTTAGGCTTGGTTATGATAACGGTGTCTCTACAACCGTTTTTATCTAATTCAAAAGTATATTGACCAACAACGCTCATGCCCGTTACAAAACCACCACCACTGACCGAAGCCGCAGCACCCACAGGTTGCGTCAATACCGACCATGTACCGATTTGACCAAAATTATGTGCCGTTGGCGAATTGACACCAATACAAGACAATGTTTGGTCTATTCCCGCATTGGGTTTGGTATAAACCGTCACAACAATATCTGCCGTGTCTTTACAACCCGAAGCATTTTCACCTATCAATATATATGTGTTCGCACCCAGAACAGGATTAACTGCCGTTGGTGTTGCCACTGGATTGCCACCTTTTGTCCATGTTGGATTAACGATATTGCCATAATTGGCAACCAAACTTGTTAAATCAACAGTCGCATTCACACATACAGAGTGCGCCACATCTGGATAAACAGGTTTTGGATAAATTGTTACAACAACTGTAGTCGTATCGTAGCAGAAACCACCTGTATCTGTTTTGCGAATCCAAATTGTTGTTGCACCCACTGTTGAAAAGAGCGGACTACTGAGGGGGTTCGTTTTATTCACCGCATCATTAGCCGTCAAATAGTAGCTGAGTGTTCCTGGAATATTCGCAACATCTGTTACCGTAATAGAAGACAAATTAACAGGCGTTTGCGCACAAACCGCCGCAGGGTTAGATGCCGAAATATCAGGACTTAAGCAACCACAATCTGGAATCGTTACGACAACCGTATCTTTACAACCATTTAAATCTAATTCAAAGGTATATTGTCCAATAACCGTCATGTCCGAAGCCACACCTGACAAATCAATAGATGCCGTTGCGCCCACAGGTTGTGCCAATACTGACCAATTACCGCTTTGAGAAAATTCAAACGTTGAAGGTGCCGTTATACCACTACAAACCAATGTCGTATCAACTCCTGCATAGGGTTTAGCATAAACGGTTACCAGAATATCCGCTGTGTCCTTACAACCCGACGCGTTTTCGCCAATTAAGGTATAAGTCGTCGTTCCTACTGAGGGGGTCACATTCGTCGCATTCGCAACGGCGTTGCCACCTTCTGTCCATGTTGGATTAATAATACCGCCATAACCTGTTATCAAAGCCGTTATATCAAGCGTCGTGTTCATGCACACTTCCGCTGACCCATCGTCATAAAGAGGTTTAGTATTTACCGTTACTACAACATCTGCCGTGTCCTTACAACCTGTTGCATTTTCGCCGATTAATGTATAAGTCGTCGTGCCTACTGAGGGGGTCGCATTCGTCGCATCTGCAACCGCATTACCGCCTTTTGTCCATGTTGGATTAACAATACTACCATATCCCGTAATAAAACTTGTTAAATTAACAACACTGCCTTCACAAACTGCTGAGGGTGAAGCATCTGCATATATTGGTTTAGCATTAACCGTAACCACAACATCAGCCGTGTCCTTACATCCCGATGCGTTTGCACCTATTAATATATAAGTTATCGTTCCTACTGAGGGGGTCACATTCGTTGCATCAGCAACTGCATTACCACCTTCTGTCCATGTTGGATTAATGATACTAACATAACCAGTTACCAAACTTGTTAAATTAACAACACTGCCTTCGCAAACGGCTGTTGACCCATCAGCATAAAGAGGTTTTGCATTAACAGTAACTACAACATCAGCTGTATCCTTACAACCCGAAGCGTTTTCACCTATTAATGTATAAGTGGTCGCTCCTACTGAGGGAGTCACATTTGTCGCATTTGCAACTGCATTACCACCCTGTGTCCATGTTGGATTAACAATAGTACCATAACCTATGACCAAACTTGTTAAGTTAACACTTGCGCCTTCGCAAACGGTTGTTGAAGCATCGGCATATACAGGTTTTGTATTAATCCTAATAATCACAGAAACCGTATCGTAACAAGGCGCAAAACTGCCTTCCTTACGAATCCAATAAGTCGCCGTACCCACTGCTGAAATGACCGTATTACTGAGGGGGTTCGTATTGGCTACCGCATCAGCTGCCGTTGCAAAATAAGAAAGCGCACCCGTCACATTATTGGCATCGTTAACAAGTAAGGTTGCCAAATCAACCGTCGAAGGCTCGCAAACCGTTACGGAAAAAGCTGTCGTAATTGCAGGCGAAATACAAACTGGTTTGTATAAACCAAAGTCAATCGTCAAATTTGTATTGGCACTGCCGTCTTCACTTATTGGTTCACTATTAAGTACTAAATGAATCGTATCGCTTGCAATGATAGAAAACCCGGGTACTTTCGTTCCGTTATCGTTGTTATCTATCGTATCTTCAGTTGTTACAGGTTCGTAAGTACCTACGCCCGAGTTGTCATTGCTGCCACCGCCTGTCGAACTGACATAGCCCGTCGGCACACCTGTACCGGGCAACAAGACATAATAAATACCAGGATTTAAATTATCGAATAAATAAAGGCCATTACTCGCAGTCGTTATAGTAGAGTCCAACACATCATCGCCACCACCTTTAACACCGTCAAGCCCTGCCGACCACAACTCAACCTGTACGCCGTCGATGCCCGTATCCGTTCCGTCAAACAAACCATTATTGTCTTTGTCATTAAACACCAAATTTCCGAGACTCAAACATGAATCACGGGCAACTGAAATCGGACAACAAAGCGAAGCAGGACAACTCGTCCCCAAGGTCGAAGCCGTATAGGTATAGTCTCCAATATCTCGAATACGGTACGTGTCTTTATCAGCACCTACAATCGGTGCGCCATTCAAGTACCATTGATAATCGGCATAACCCGCCACCGCCGTAGCCAACACATTAATATTGTCCCGACAATTGAAGCGCATCGGTACTGTTACACAAGCACTTGACCAATCATCTTCTAAAACGCTGCCGTTGCCAGGTGTTGAGTCAGGGTCAATATTGTCCGACGTTGTGATTTCTGCAGTACTAAAAATAACGCCATCGGTAGCCACCGACACCGTTATATTCAATTTAGCTGAGTCACCTGCAGGGATGCCACCCACTGTCCACAAGCCTGTTCCACTGTTATAGGTCCCACCGACATCATCGCTGACGAAAGTAGAACCCATCGGCACAGCACTCGTGACGGTCACGCCCGATGCAGCCGTCACATCGTCGTTGTGTACGACGATAGTAAAAGTCACTGGGCTACCAAGAGTAGTCGTTGTGACACTGCTTCGCATAGTGACCGATAAGTCCTGCGCTTGCATCGCAAACGCAAAAAGCAGCATCGGCAAAACCAACGCTGTCTTTAGTAAAGTACTTCTCATAGGTCTAAATAAATTTATTGTGAAATAATTTGACAAAACAACCTTATGACGGATGTCTCTATTTGGCTTTTGTGTGCCATCGGAGTGCCCAATCATTGAAGCCATCCTGTGCAACACCGAATATGTTCGAGTCAAAATGCATAGAAATAGGTTCATGGCTTTCTCATTATTTTAGATGTTTAGTGAAAATTTTTAATTTACTATCAATCGAAACGGTATTGGCTACTTTTCAATAAAGTGCACTCATGCCGTTTTGACATATCTAAATGTTTTATAAAATGCTGTTTGGTATTGATTATCAAGTGATTAGGCGGACAGGCGTGGGAGGCAAAGCAGTCTTTGTGTATTTCCTAAGTTCTCTATATGTATGATGCCAAAAAATGTACCAAATAATACCCTATTTTATTTACAAGTCTGATTATCCATTTTATTTACTTTTAATTTGAAGATAAATTGTTTGAACCTTGAATAGCGTAATTTGTAGGGCTTTACGCATCTTTTTCATTATACAATAGAAAAATTGTGACACGCGTTTGTACCCAATACGAGTTATCTTTGAAGATTCCAAAAATTGACCCCCTCAGTATCAAAAGGAGTTTTTACCTTGCATAACCGTAGCAGTCGTAACACCGACTTCCAGTCGGTGAAATGTAAGTAGCACGAAACCGAGTTACGACTTACCGAAGGCTTAATGTTTGCGGTAAATTTGACATGTACCGACTGGAAGTCGGCGTTACGACATATCATTTTAAAAACAAACCATATTGCTTTATGAAAAAATTACTCTTATGCTTCATGGGTTTTCTGTTCGCTCAAAGCCTTTCTGCTCAAACCGTTACAGAAACCGATTCTGCGTTTATTCGCAATCATTACACAAAACAGGAAGTTTACATTAGAATGCGCGACGGCGTGCAGCTTTTTACAACCATTTACACGCCCAATGACGTGTCTAAAAAGTATCCTATTTTACTCAAAAGGACACCTTATACGGTTGCGCCTTACGGCAAAAATGACTACGTAAAGGGGTTTCAGAACATGACGTTGGGTCGGCAAGGCAATATTTTTGTCTTTCAAGACGTGCGCGGACGGTGGATGTCTGAAAGTGAATTTGTGGACGTGCGCCCCATTGTTGACCATAAAAAAAATACCGACATTGACGAAAGTACCGACACCTACGACACTGCCGAGTGGCTCGTCAAAAATGCGGATGGCAACAATGGACGGATTGGGGTTTATGGCATTTCGTACCCTGGGTTCTATGCGACGAATGCCCTCGTCGAAGCGCACCCCTCAGTAAAAGCCGTTTCGCCACAAGCACCCGTGACGGATTGGTTTATTGGCGACGATTTTCACCACGGCGGCGCATTTATGCTCATGGATGCGGTGCAGTTTTATCGCAATTTTGGTCGTCCACATCCAAAACCTGTTTTGCCTGAAAATTTTGTCAATAAGGAGCTGACTTATCCTGATAATTATGATTTTTTCCTGAAAATGGGGGCATTACCCAACTACAAAACCAAATACATGGGCGACTCCATCAAGTTTTGGAACGACCTCATGAGCCATCCAAACTACGATGCGTTTTGGAAAGCCCGCAATATTCGTCCGCATTTGAAAAATACAAAACCTGCTGTTTTAACCGTTGGCGGCTTGTTCGATGCCGAAGATTGCTACGGTGCATGGCGCACCTACGAGGCTTTGGAAAAACAAAACACCCCCTCAGTATCTAATCGCTTGGTCATGGGTCCATGGTTTCATGGGGCTTGGGGTGGACGTTCTGATGGTGATTTTTTAGGCAATATCCAATTTGGGTCAAAGACATCTGTTTATTTTCAAACAGAAATCGAAGCAAAATTCTTCAATTTTTACCTCAAAGATGAAGGCACGATGTCGCTACCCGAAGCCACGGTCTTTGAAACTGGTACAAACCAATGGAAAAGTTACGACAGCTGGCCTCCGAAAAACACGCAATCACGCAATATATATATGCAGCCCAACGGCAAACTCTCGTTCAGCACCCCCTCAATACAAACAGGCTCAACGACATGGATTTCTGACCCCGCCAAACCTGTGCCTTATACCGAAGACGTCGGCGAAGACCGCACCCGCGAATACATGACCGATGACCAACGTTTTGCCGCGCGTCGCCCCGATGTTTTGGTTTTTGAAACCGATGTTTTAACAGAAGATATGACGGTAGTAGGTCCCATAGATGCCACTTTGTTTTTTTCAACAACAGGCACAGATGCCGATATGGTGGTAAAAGTGATTGACGTTTTTCCAGACGATGCGCCCCAATGGGCAGGTTCAAAAGTGCCACAAGGTGGCTATCAGATGCTCGTGAGGGGTGAAATACTGAGGGGTCGGTTTCGCTACAGTTGGGAAAACCCGCAACCATTTACGCCCAATATCATCGCAAAAGTGCCAATGCAATTGCCCGACATTTCACATACATTCAAGAAAGGACATCGTTTGATGGTACAAGTTCAGTCGTCGTGGTTTCCGATTGCTGATCGCAATCCACAGAAGTATGTGAATATTTATCAAGCCAAAGACTCTGACTTTCAAAAGGCTACGCATCGTATTTATCACAATGCGAAGAATGCGTCGCATTTGACGATTAGGGTTAAATAAAAAGTTTTAATAAGTCATAAAACAGCTCTTATTTTTGCCAAATTATTTGTATAATTTGACGATAATTCTCATATTTGCAAATAATTTGGCAAAAATAAAAATATTGTAAAATGTCACATTGGAACAATAAGGTCAAACGCATACTGAAATCGGAGTTAGTAAAAAGAGGCGTGTCAACGGAAGAACTCACTTTATTACTCAATGAGATGGGCTGTGCTGAAACAAAATCAAGCGTGGACAGCAAAATCAGTCGGGGTACTTTTAGTGCTGCTTTTTTTATGCAGTGCCTGTATGTGATTGGTTGTAAAAAAATTGAAATAGAAGAATATCGTCCTATGTACGCCATTTCTGAACCAACTCCATTAATGGCAGCAGAAACGGCTACGAATTATAAAACGACAAAAGATGACAAATAATAAGCTGAAATTCATTGATTTATTTGCGGGTTTGGGCGGTATTCGCCTTGGTTTTGAACAGGCTTGTCACGAACGAGGCATTGAAACAGAATGTGTTATGACTTCTGAAATCAAGCCTCATGCTGTGCAAACGCTCAAACACAATCATCAGCACGACAACTTTGTTGGCGATATTTTTCAAGTCAAAAATGAGGATATTCCGCCTTTTGATTTCTTATTTGGTGGTTTTCCATGTCAACCATTTAGTGCAAGTGGCAAGCGTCAAGGGTTTGCGGATACACGGGGAACGCTGTTTTTTGAAATTGAACGCATTATAGAATATCATCAACCACAAGGGTTTATTCTCGAAAATGTAGAAGGCTTGGTCAAACACGATTTGGAAAATAAAAATGATGCCATGGGTAGAACGCTCAAAACCATATTGTATAAATTGGAAGAAGAATTAGGCTATCAAGTATCTTGGAAAGTCTTGGATTCTGTACATTTTGGCGTGCCACAGTCGAGAAAACGCGTTTTTATTGTCGGTACAAAAGAAGAAAAAGTGTCCTTAGACAATTTTGAACCTACTTATACTGTCCTAAACGATATTTTAGAAAAAGGTAAAAAAACAATGAATACCGATTTTACACGTAGATTGTTATCACATTTTACGGTTGAGGAATTATATGGAAAATCCATAAAAGATAAAAGAGGTGGCGATAACAATATTCATAGTTGGGATATAGGGCTGAAAGGTGAATGTACCGAAGCTCAAATAAAGTTGCTGAATAGGCTTTTTAAAGAGCGTCGAAAAAAGCAGTGGGCGGGTGAAATTGGTATTGATTGGATGGACGGTATGCCTTTGACATTAAGCCAAATCCAGTCTTTTTCGCCGCCAAATAACCTATTTGAAGACAATGATACTGAGGGGATGCTCAATGACTTGACGAAGAAAGGCTATATAAAATTTGAACATCCTAAAAAATTAGTAACCGAAGAAACCGAAAATGGCACAATTACATACCGTAAATATGATGAAACAAAGCCCAAAGGTTATAATATCGTCACAGGAAAATTGAGTTTTGAAATCAACAAAATTCTAAATCCTTACGACATCGCGCCAACATTGGTGGCAACAGATATGGTCAAAATCGTTGTACCAGACGGCAAAGGCATTAGAAGATTGACGATGCGAGAAGGTTTGAGATTGTTTGGTTATCCTGAAAATTACGAAATACCTGTGAAAGAAAGTTTAGCCTTCGATTTATTAGGTAATACGGTTGTCGTGCCTGTTATCAAAGCCATCGCCGAAAGAATTTTAGATGTTTTAGATATGAGTCGTTATGAATCACTTACCCTTGATAATCAATTAGTTACAGCTTAATACCTGTATTTTTAAAATATTGATTTTCAACAATTTCAAGCCAATTCGTTTTATATTTCTCACATTGAGGGTATAAATTATGGGTTTCTGCTAATGCCTTTAAAAAGTCTATTTTGTTTTCAAATGGGGCATATTTCAACCTTTCAGAATACCACGTACAAGGTCTAATATTATAGATTTGTTTCCTTTTGACTTGTAATTTCACAGGGTCTGGACCCGATGGACTCGTTATTTCCCAAACTTTTTTGAGCCAAATATTATCAATAGAAAGTTCTGCATTGACCATTTTGTAGCTCATAATCAAATAATCCGCATCCATTCGTTCTGGAATCATCAAAAGCGAGGTACAATAACTGTCAAAATTCGCAATATCAAAAGTTGGGCTGGCATCAGCATTAAAGGTTTTTAATTCTAAAAAGCCAGAATTAGTGCTGTTTGTCAACAAAAAATCAGGAAATGTTTGCGAATTGGCTGGCTGTCTAAAATAAAAATTCATTTGTTTGAGCCATTCACCAAGCCAATCTTGCAACAAATCACCTATGGCATCTTTACCATTATACTTTGCTGAAATGCCACCAAGCGTTATCTCGATACTTCCAATTTGCTCTTTTATTTTAAATTCGTTCAGTAACAAATAGTAGATTTCACTGGCTGTTACGCTTATCTTTTCTTTCATATTTTATTTTGTTTAAAATTGAAGACAAACGTATAAAATTTTATAGCAATTTCATAAAAAAGCACCCCCTCAGTATTGGCGGTGCTTTCTTATCATTCTGAAAGATTCTAAAAAAAATCAGCGTAAATCAGTCGCATCAGTCCCATCAGTGGTCAAAAAAAACCTAATCCTTAACCCGATTCAACCCCAAAGCCCGCAACATCCACCTCGGCAACGACTTTTCAGGTCGCCGTTTCCGCAAATCGAGATACCAGCCAATAGACTTCAAAATCGGTATTTTATGCGTTTCGACAAACTCTATGAGCGTGCCGTCCACCGTTTCTATGTACGCAAAACGTCCTGCTGCACCCTCCATTTGGAACGATTCGGCAGAATCCACTGTGAAACGATACCCCTCAGTAGCGAGGCGTTGTTTCAATCCGTCCATGCCGTTGACATCGTAACAGAGTTGAATAAAACCACATTCGCCCCAAAAACGGTTTTCAAAAATTTTGTTCGGTGTGCGGTCAAAAATCTGCACCAATTCGATTTCAGAAGCCCCCAACAAAGGCGCAAAACCACCAACTCTTGGCTGCGAATGACGCAACAAAATGCGCGAACAAGGGTTATGACCGCCTGTAAGGGGTTTAAAATCCACAAAAGCATCGGTTTTTTCATAAACCACTTCGTCATAACCCAAAACATCACGGAACAGAGCCGTTGTACGCTCAATATTTGTCGTACCCATGACGACACCAAAAACGCCACCTGTCAATTTACCTGTTTTTTGAAACCAGCTTTTTTTGACTTCTACGATTTGAAAAAGATTGTCATAAGGGTCTTTGACCCAAAAATAACGTTCTGCTGCATTGGGCGTTGACTCAATTTCTGTGGACAAAACATCCGCACCTCGTTTTTTAAAAGATTCAAACGTCTTTTCAACATCAAGGCATTTTATTTTAGTTGCAAAAATACCTGTATCGCCCAAAGTAATTGGGAACGTCGGATACTGAGGGGTATGCTCGGTATGTTGCCAAATCTCAAAACCACCACCACCTTGCATATTAAGGGCAAGGACGGCATGACGTTCACGCGGTTGTCCGCCTGTATAAGGCAGCATCAAACCTGCCGTTGCTTTTTCATCAAAAACAGGTGTGTCTGCACCCAAAAAATTGCGATACCAAGCCCATGTTTCGTAAATATCTTTACAACCGACTCCGACTTGCTGAATACCACTGATAATGTAATCCATGTTTGTTATTGAGTTATTTCGTTTATTTTTTAAAACTATTTAGGTGAGCTACGAATTATACTAATTTTACGAATTGCACGAATCTAAATAAGTATTTCAATCGTGCAATTCGTAGCTCATTTGATAGTGCACTAAGGTTTATTTCATTCTATTTTTTTTATAGCTAATACTTTATTAAAAATAATTTTATCTTAACTAAACATGCTTTATACTTAATTAAGATAATTCTAAACTATATTAGTATATTTTTAAACAATTTTAAAAATATTTAATTTCAATTAAAGTCATTTAAAAAACTATTCAAAATCAATACTTTTATTAATCTTCAAACAAGAAACCCATAAGATTTTAAGCCTTATGGGTTTAATAATATTTGTAACAGCTTAGGTCGCAACCTATATAAATAAATTTTGTTTTAGAGCAATGGGTAAAAACGCAGACATAAGACAACTAAGTTTAAAGTTAGATAGTGTAATGCTACGCTTGACGCAAGTAGAGACGGAGAATACTG
>JANLQI010000430.1:0-15778 GCA_031367705.1 Saprospiraceae bacterium
AATTATATATATTGATTGAATTTCTATTATAACAGGAATAGTTTGAAATTTCTTTTCAGTTTTTTTATTATTTTTGTAGGTGTCCTCAACTTTTTTAATAAAATCATCATTTGCCTTACCTATTATTACTTTATCTCCTCCTGTTAATTTTTCTCCCAATAATGGTGTATTGAGCCTTGCAGCCGTAAAAACAACTCCAAAGACAACAAAAGAAAGCATAATACACCATAGATAAAGCCTACTTATCATTTTTAAGTTTTAAGATTTGATTTCAGAAAATTGTTCGCCTTGCTGCTGCGTATAGCCTTTTTGTTTCAACACTTTATCAATATCGCTATGACCTGAAAACCTCTCATATATTTGATACCCCCATACTGAAACAGCACAAAAAACCAAAGGTATTCCAAGTATAAAATTAAAACCCGAAAGAAAAACCCCAATAGAAAGCACTAAAAAAGGTTCTTCAACCATTTGCAGCCTTTTATTACTAATTTTTCCGCTAAGAATTGATGCTAATATATAGCTATCCCCTTTATAATTGGGGTGTATATCTGTCCTTTGAGTTGCTTTTATATACTCAATTATGCCTTTGATAAGCACAAAAAGCCCAAAAAACAAATAAACCCCTGCTGTATAGAGCATTGATTTTTGACTACCCCATATATATATATCTTGGGTATAATCATCAAAATTGAGATAGGATATTAAAGCAATTCCCCAAAATACAAGGGTGCAAAGAATGACCCTAAGCAAATTTAAGCCCTGCCTTCCAAAGTTATTTCTAAACATAACTTTTACCCCTTCTGCACCTACAAAAAGTAAAATCCCTAAAAGGTACAGTAATACACGGTTATCCCTGCTTTTGTCTTTTTCATCAGGCAAAAAAACATCTTTTGCAGCGGTTCTAACTAATGAGTTAAATAAATCATCTGACTCTTTCATGGTGTAGAGATTTTATTGTTTAAAATTTTGAGTAAAAGTTATCCTTTTATAATTTTTCCCGTTTACCCATACTTTACCACTTACTATTATTGCATTGACCTTAAATTCATTCTGATACCCTCCTGTTTTTAATTCTGTAAATTCTTTAGGCATCACTTGGGGTAAAAATTGCATGGCATAAGAAAGCGTTTTTCCATCATGTAGGCTAAACTTTGCTTTCTGCTGTGAAGCGGATTCTATCGCTATTAAGTCATTTCCTATTAATCGGCTTGCATATTCATTCGTTTCAGCGTCCATATTTGAATGAAAAATTTTCGTTGAAAGATTACCTAATAAACTATCAACCTTTGCTTTTGCTTCACCCGAACCCATAACAGATAAATAATTTGATATATTTTGAGTTAAATAAACTGTTGATGTCCTTGAACTTCGGGCGGTGGTTAAAAAGATTTGGTCATAAGAATTTATAAAATATTGGGCTTCATCTGCCCATAAAAAAACAGGTATAGGAAAATCTTTAATATTGCGCCTTTCAACTGCTTGCTGAAACATCATTTTAAAAATACATTGGCTTATCACCCCTGCGTCTAAATATTCCTTTATGGAAAAATCTAAAACGATAATTTTTTGATTTTCAAAAGTTTGTTCGGGAAAGGTATTTGTTCTACCCGAAAAATGCCTGTGCAAAATCCCCGACAAAAAAGGCTCTGCTAAACCCATAAAACTTTCTGTTATGGTAGCCCTGACCCGTTCCCCCAATGCTTCAAAAGCGTGGGTAAAATAGCTAACTACCAATGTATAAGCGTTTTCTTCGTCTGCCTGTAAATCGTTTGTGGTGATATTTATTAAGGCTTTAGCTAAACAAACTAAACAATAATTTTCCTCTGAATCCAAGTCTATTTCTTCTTCTAATTCTTCACCTTGTAATTGTCGGGCTGCACTAACTACTGTATCTTGGTCAAAACTTATATTACCCGATAACACCTTAACCATATTTTTAAAACTCAAATCTTCGCCCGATAATTTTATTAATTCTACAATTCTATTGATACAACGCTTTAAAGCTGAATCCCAAAACCTATCCTCCTTACCCCCGCCTTCTCCTGCAATTAGATTACCCATTCGGTAAATATTCATAAAAATATTGGTGATATTATGCGTTTCCCCTGCTCCTTCCCCCTTGCGCTTTAACTCATACTCAATTGGATTAAAAACCATTTCTTGCCCTGCAAACACCCCCTCAGTATGTTTTGCCCCTTTCCGAAAAATTATTAAGTCTTTTCCCCTCCCTGCTTCTTCACAATAATCCTCCCAAAGTTGGGCTTCGTCTGTTTTAGCACACAAAACAAGCCCTCCCCACCCTTCTTTTAAAAATTTTAAAGCAAGGGTGCGCCCTGATGCCGAAGTCTTGCCGCTTCCTGTACCTCCTAAAATGGCTATTCCTTTCATTGCATCATCTACAAGCCAAGAATCACTTTTACCGCTTTGAGTATCGGGAAACTCTATCAGAACCTTTTTTAAATACTCCCTTCCAAAACTACTTTGATTTACAGATGGTTTGTTAGTAAACATATTCTATCGTTTTATAGTTGGTGCTTTCGGTGGTGGTGTTTTCTTAACTTCTTTTGTTGCTGCCTTCTCTACTGGCTTTTGTGGTGGCGTTTTGGTCGGTGGTGCTTGTAATTTCTCACTCATTTTTTTTGCTAAACTCACATTCTTTACTGGCTCGTTTGCCTTTTTCTCTGCCGTAGGCTTGGGCTGCTCCGTCTTGGTCGCTTGTAATTTTTCGCTCATTTTTTGGGTTATGCTTTTAGGTGGCGTTTGTACTGTCTTATTCTGCCCCTGCTGCGGTTGGCTCTTTTGGGGCTGCTGCACCTTCGGTACTTCCGTTTTACTTACTTCTTCTTTAATTTGTGCCTTTGGTGTGGGCGGTGTCGGTGGCGTTGGGTCGGGCTTATCTTTTCCCATTTGCTTCAAATATGAATCTACATGCTTGGTTTCTCCCTTCTCATTTTTTACAGCTTCATATTTTTTCCCTGCACCTATTAGGCTTGCATTTCTGATGGGTGTATAGCCTTTACCCCCTTTTTTCTTTGTCATTTTGTTTGTTGATTTTAAGTGAAAAATGTGCTAAAATAGGCACACAATATTAATAACTTTTTAGATTAAAAATGAGTTCCATTTACAAATATTTTCATGAATCAGAAATGAAAATTGATAACTTTGAAAAGGCTCTAAAACTTATCAAAGATGAAAATTTAGTAGTTGATGCTGAACACTTGAAAATTATAGAAGCTGCTGAAAGAAAGGATATTTTAGCCCTATTTGATTTAGCGGAAATTTTTACAGACGGGGCAAAAGGTATTCAACCCAATTACAATGTAGCAAAAAAATACCATAAAATAATACAAGAAGGAAATATAGGTTGCCCTGCTGCCGAACATGAATCACATAGAAATATTGCTTTTTTAGAAATGGAGTTTCAAAATTTAGAAGCTGCAAAATATGAACTTATTGAAGCTGTAAAACTCATGGTTAACAACTTTCCTCTTGAAAAATGGAATTTTAACCCCCTTCACAATTTAGAAAAAATCCTTCAATATCAAGCTGAAAATCAAGTCCAAGAATAACCTTTTTTTGCCCCCTCACCCTCTTTAACTGTTGCCCTAACGCAACGCTTTTTCTTGTTTTTTCCCTCGCTTATATTGCATCTTTTATTTATTCTTTGTAGCTTTGTTTTTTGCCTTATGGATTATAAGGAGAGATGTCTGAATAAAAAGAGAATGATTAATACTAAACTCTACCACTATGCTACGGATTACCGCTAACAAGAACTCGGCAAGTGCAAAATCTTACTACTCCGAAGGATTAAGTAAGCAAGACTACTATTCAGAAAAAAATGAAATTATAGGTAAATGGTATGGTATCGCTGCGGAAAAATTAGAGATAAAAGGCGACATTACTAAAGAACAATTTCATAACCTCTGCGATAATTTAAACCCCTCTACCCAAGAAAAACTAACGCCACGAAATAATATTGAAAGACGGGTTGGCTATGATTTCACCTTTGATGTCAATAAATCAGTTACCATAATTCAAGCACTCGGAACAGAACAACAAAGTAAAGAAATTTTAAACGCCTTTCGTACATCTGTTCACGAAACTATGACTGAAATTGAAAAATCCGTTCAAACTCGGGTTCGGACTGGTGGAGCTTTTGAAAATCGTGATACGGCTAATTTTGTTTATGGTGAGTTTGTCCACTTCACCAGTCGCCCTATTGATGGCGTTCCTGACCCACAATTACATAGTCATAATTTTGTTTTTAACGCCACTTTTGACGAAAAAGAAAACCGTTGGAAGGCTGCGGAATTGGGGCAAATAAAAGAAAATGCGCCCTATTATGAAGCTGTGTTTCAGTCCAAATTTGCCGACAAAATACAGGATTTGGGCTTTGATGTGGAACGCTCTAAAAATGGTTTTGAGATTGCAGGAATTGATAAAAACACTATTGATAAATTTTCAAGGCGCAAAGAAGCTATTGAAAAATTAGCTGCTGAAAAAGGCATTACTTCAGATAAAGAAAAGGACGGTTTAGGGGCTTTAACTCGGCAAAGCAAACGGACGGGGCTATCCCCTACCGAACAAAAAAAGGAATGGTTAGACCGTCTTTCAGATGGGGAAAAAGATGGTATTGATAACATCTGTAAACAGGCTGTAAAAAACCGCGCGATTGCTGTTGAAAAGAAAAAAGATTTGGTTTTCGTGAAAAATATTGAAGCTGAAAAAGCGGTTGCCTATTCTTTGGAACATCACTTGGAAAGAAAATCTGTTGCATCTGAAAAGGAGATTTTAACCACTGCTTTAAAATCTTCGCTCGGCTCTGCTACTCCCGAACAAATACAAAAAGCCTTTCAAGCCAAAACCGACATTATAAAAGTGACTGAAAAAAATAAGGTTTGGATTACTTCAAAAACTGCACTTTATGAAGAAAAAAGCCTTATCAAAAACGCCATTGATTTAAGGGGAACGGCAAAACCCATTAACCCAAATTACACCCCTAAAAGTGATATATTAACCCATGAACAAAAAACGGCTGTTAGTCATGCCCTCGGTTCTACGGACGGTTTAACCATTATTGCAGGAAAAGCAGGAACAGGCAAAACTACTCTTATGAAAGAAGTACAGGCAGGTATTAAAGAAACTGGTAAAGAAATTTTTGCCTTTGCGCCTTCTGCCGAAGCCTCACGAGATGTTCAACGAAAAGAAGGTTTTGAAAATGCTGAAACTGTCGCTGCGCTTATCCAAAATAAAGCGATGCAAGACAAGGTTAAAAAAGGTGTTATTTGGATTGATGAAGCTGGGTTATTGTCAAATAAAGATATGAACAAAGTTTTTGAAATTGCCAAAACGCAACAAGCCCGTATTATTTTAACAGGCGATACAAAACAACATAGCTCGGTTCAAAGGGGCGATGCGCTGCGGATTATCCAAGAAAAGGCAGGGTTTAGAACTGCACCCGTTACACGCATACAAAGACAGAAAAATGAGGACTATAAACAGGCAGTTAAATTTTTAGGTGACGGGCAAACTGAAAAAGGGTTTGATAAACTTGAAAAAATCGGGGCTATTCATCAAATTGACGATAATAAAGAACGCTTTGAAAAAGTGGCTGCGGATTATGTAAATTCTACCAAAGGCAGCAAAACACAAAAACCAAAAGAGGTTTTAGTAATTGCGCCTACTCATTTTGAAGGCGACATAGTAACGGCAAAAATCAGGGAAAAACTAAAAGTTGAAAAGGTGCTTTCTACTGATGCCAAAGAATTTACAACCTTTAAAAATTTGCAGTTTACCGAAGCCCAAAAAGGTACTTTGGAAAATTATGAAAAGGGCAATGTTTTGATTTTTCATAAAAAAGCCAAGGGAAATATTCAGTCGGGAACACGCCTTGAAATTATCGGCAATAATGGCAAAGATGCCGTTTTGTTGAAAGATGCGGATAATAAAACCGTTGAAATGCCCTTAGACCAAAAAGGAAATTTTAACATTTTTGCACCTCGTAAAACTGAAATTTCAGAAGGTGATAAAATCAGAATTACGGGCAACGGCAAAACCATTGAAAACACCCATTTATTTAACGGGGGCTTGTTCAATGTCAAAGGTTTTGATAAACAGGGAAATATAAGGCTTTCTAATGGTACGACACTTTCAAAAGACTTTGGTAATTTTTCACATGGTTATGTAATGACCTCTCACGCATCACAAGGGAAAACCGTTGATAAAGTGATAATTTCTCAATCATCAGAAAGTTTTCGGGCTTCTTCATCTGAACAATTTTATGTTTCGGTTTCAAGGGGTCGCCAGTCGGTTTCTATTTATACCGATGATAAAGCCGAACTTTTAAAAGCTGTTGGAAAATCTAATGAAAGAACCTCTGCCGTTGAGCTTTTGGAACGGGCAAAAAAACAAGGGCTTGACATCAGCAAACAAACATTATTAAAAAATATTAAGGAAAAAGCGGTTGAGGTTGTTACCAATGTTAAAAAGAAAATGACCCCTAAACCTGTTGTTAAGAAAATGGAAAAAATAGTTCCTATTAAAACAGTCAATATAAAACGATAAAAAATGAGTTTAGCAAAAGAAATGGCGGACCGATTAAAGGGAAATGAAAATGAACCTTCAATATCAGAATCTTTTGAAAATGATGTTGATACAACATTTTTCGGAATTGAGCCAAACCAAAAATTTCCTACTACATTAGATTTACGGTTTTCAAACGGAAATTGTAAGGCTATACCCTACACCTATATTTCTGAAATTGACTTTATACCCTCAGAAGGTATTGAAATAACTGCTTTGGGGCGTAAATTCAGAATTACAGGGCGTAACCTTAGAAAACTTTATGATTTCATTTTAAAATATAGGGTGCGCTTTATTCAGGCTAATATTGGCGAAGATATGGCAGAAGATAATGAACTGTTTGTATCAAGTATAGAGATTTCAAACTTGATTGATTAAAAACTTCAAGCTCTTTCAAATGTGGCGTTTTTATCTGCTTTGTAGCCACTGCGCTCTGTATCTTTGAGCAGTTTATAAAAATATTTGTCTTCTACTTCTATGGTCTTGCCTTGCACTTTGAGCGTCATTGCTGTTGCTGTTTTTTCTTTAAAAGATACTTCTATGGTTAGGGTGGCTTTGTCTCCGTCTTTCGGATGTTCTATCTGATAGATGCCATTGGGATATTGAAGTGTGGCGTGTTTAACACAACCAATGATAATTTCTGATGATTGAGGCGACTTCAAAACGCTAAAATCTCCATCTTGTAACTTGGGTAAATTTGGGCAGAATTTTGTCAAGTTTTGATACAAAGCCCTGTCAATGGGTGTTTTAGCTGTGCGGTTTTGAGTTTTCACTTCAATAGTATCATTCATAACTACCTCATGTTACGGTTTTTGTTGGGGTCTGTTTCTTGTTTAAAACTGTTTAAACTTAACTACCCCTGCTCTTTTTTTCTTTTCATCAGCAAAAGAAATTTTTGAAGGAGTGCTTTAAAACTCCCCCTCAGTAAAATTAGCTTTTTATTGCTTCTGCTGCTTCTGCGATGCTGTTTAAAGATAATTCTTCCTGTTTATTGTAAGCGATTTTTTCAATGAATGTACCTACAATTGTTGCCTGTTTTCTGGTAAACCCCTCAGCGTCTTTAAACGGTCTATATGATAAAGTTCCGCTTAATTCTACCTTGTCGCCTTTCTTTAATTCTTTAGCAAATTGGGCGGTTGTGCTGCGGAAAATTAAAACATCATGCCAAACGGTTTCTTTATCCTTCCAAATTATTTCCCCTGTTTTTTCATCTGCAACGGGGTAGCTATCTGTTGTTGCAACATTTAAAATTATAAAATTTTTACCGTCTTTATTTATGGTTTTAGGGTCTGAACCTAAAAAGCCGTTTAATTCTACTTTGTTGTTTTTGCTCATATATGCTCCATTTTTTTGTTATAATTATTTATTTTTTAGCCAATTGAAAGGAAAATCTCCCTTCAACTGGCTTTTTGGGTGTTAATATTCACTTGGTAGCATCAAAGTATCATACACAAACCAAACCGTAAATTCTTCTAATGGAAAATCTGTAAAATCAATTTTGAAAGATTTTAGTTTGTTGTGGTTGCCGTCCTCAACTATAATTTTTGCTTTGTTATTTTCAACTTTAATATTCCAATTTTGAAATTCATTTGTTTTTAAAATCGGGTGGTTTTGATTGCTAAAAATAAAATCTATCAGCCAATAAGATTCCGCTTTTTGCGCTAAATATTGCACCCCCTCAGTATATTTTAATTTGCGAAATAGTGGGTTAAAGTAAAAATCTTCTGAACCTGAAAATTGTTTAAGGTCTGCAAGTAGTTGGTTTTTGTCTATTGTTGTCATAAATACCTTCAATATTGGGGGTTGATTAGTTTAGGTTAAGTCTTGTTTTTGCTTCTTCTGAAAGTTCATCTTTAAAACCTTCTTCGCCTGTTTCTGTATCATATTCAGTATAATAAATTTCAAGTTTATCACCGTTTAGCATTGCTATTTTGCCGTCTGAATTTATTAAATATACATCTGCTGAATAGGGATTAAATCTGATTAGAACTTCATTATTTATAAAATCATCAGGCAATCCTTGCTCATTCCACGCTGTTAATAATTTTGCTGCTATTAATCTTTCTCTGTGTCCAAATTTTGTAAAATCTAAATTATGAAACATAAAATCCTCGCTTATTAATTGTTATTAAGGGTTAAGGTTCTCTGCTAAAAAAACCTTAACCCTGATGCCCTCTGGCGAAGAAAAAACACTTGGCGAAGCCGTTTTTGAAATAGGGGGTGTGAATGTCACCGAAAGAAGATTTTTAATGAAGTGCAACGAGTGAAATCTTATTGAGGAAAAGTAGAGGGGTATCACCCTGTTTGCAGGCACAAAGCAAAGCGACTGCCGAAAATTGGGGAAACTACTTGACTTGAACGGGGGCGAAGCCCCAAGAATTGACTTTGCAATGAATTTATGAGAAACTACCCCTCAGTAAAAAGAGGGGTTATCTTGGTTGCATTTGAGAAATTTCGTGTTGATACAGACATTAGAGCCAATATGAATTTTGACAAAGAGCCTTTGGCGAAAGATTTTCCGATTCAGTTAAATTTATGGTATGGCAAAAACGATGATTTTACCGCTAAATTGAAAAATACTGCCGCTGAACTTACCAAATCAAATGTTCGTTTCCGCAAAGATTCATCAAAAGCACGTTATAGCTATATGTGTGATGTTTATTTTAAAGATGTGGACACGCTGACCGCTTTTTTGAAAAAAGCTATGAGCGATGTTCAAATGATACAAGAAAAAGCGTTGGATGGTGAAGCAACCATTTATCCATTTATGCTTTTGAACGAAGGACGAGAAATTTTGCAGAAAAATAGAGGCGTGGCAATGGCTTGAAAAGGTTAAAAAACTTTGCATAAACCTGTTTTTACTTGGTTTTAGCCTGTGAACGGCTCATTAGAAAATCATTGAAATCTTTATGAGGTAGATAAAGCGCAAAGGAAGGTTCTATTTCTCTGTCGGAAAATTCCTTTTTAAAACTGGCTGCGGCTTCTTGCCCCGCGCTGTCATTATCAATAAACAAGGATAGTTTTTTATATTGTGGACGGTCTTTTAGAAAGTTGATTGCTTGCGTTTGAAAAGAAACAGAATTTAAAATTAAGATGTCATTTTGTAAAAATTCCTTTTTTCCAAAATAAGAAACAGCCGAAAAAAAATCAAACATACCTTCAAAAATTGCCACTTTATCACCCCCTACCCCTTTAACAAAGGTTAAGTCTTTTTTGCCTATACTGCCTTTAAAATAAGGGTTTCTTACTTCATACCCATTGGATATATTTTTCATGCCTATACCAAAAAAGGGCTTTCCTTCCTTGTTGCTGAAATGAACTTGGGCTATAAATTCTTTGACTTCATCAAAGTTAATTTTGCGCTTTTCCTTCATATATTGAGCAAGTGACGGGGAAAAATTAGTTTTAACATCATTTAGTATAAAGCTGTCATTGGGGCTTTCTTCTACCTTTTTGAATAAATCTGCCTGTAAATGATTGGGTGCTGCTTGGGGCTTTTTTATGGGTAATTTATAGGTTTGTTCTATAAAATTAAGACTTGCGCTTATATCAGCGTTTTTATACTCCATTACAAAATCAATGATATTTCCCCCTTTTGAACTACCGAAGTCATACCAAGAATTAAACAGTTTATTTATGTGGAAACTTGGCGTTTTTTCATCGGGTCTAAATGGGGATTTATACCAAACATCATTAGCCTTTCCTTTGCTTGCATCAGGAACAAAACCCAATCTTTCTATGAAGTCGGATAAGGGTATGGCTTTGGCTTGTTTGGTGTTCATATTTTATTTTTTCTTTTTCGGTTTTTCTGCTTTTGGCAGAAGCGGTTTTTTCTTCGCTTCTTCTATCTGCTTTAAAAAATTATCTTGGGTTACAACCTTTACACCCGTTTCTTTTTCGGCTGTTATTAGTGCCTTCCCTGCTGCTGCTCCCCCTTTTTTAGCTACTCTTGAATTTTCATTAAAACCTTGTGCATCTTCTTCAACTGCTAATTTTTTGGTTAGTCCTTCTCCTAACATCGTAAAGATTAATTCAAGGTCGTTCATGTGGTCGCGCACATTTTGCCGTTCTAAGCCTTTAAATTTTTGATATTCAGAAGGTGTCATTCCAAAAGTTGCTTTTGAAATTTCAGCCGTTAAAATTGAATATTCTATACCCTCTTTTACTCCCCTGCCCTTCCATTCATCAGTTAATTTTTTTCGTATATCAACGCTTTCTAACCTAACGGCTATCCATTCATCGGAATAACCTTTGGCTTTGTAAATATTTTTTAGGCGTTCAAAACCTATCTCGGGGTTTTCAATTTCTTCTATTCGCTCCTGTCCTACCTGTGCTAACCATTGTTTAAATGGCTCTGCTTTCGGGGAAGAGATAGACATAATAATACGAAAAGCCCCCTCAGTATTGGCAGCATCTGTTTTATAGCTTTTCCCGTCTGATGCGGTCATTTTCAGTTGTTCCCAATTTCGGAACTCCTGACTTCCACTTTCAGTTGATAACTTCTTTTTTAACTTCGCCCAATAGGTTTTAGGGCTTGGGCTATCTGTCAAAACCTCAATTACATCAACGATTGAAAAATACCATTGCTCGTTATGCCAAGCCCTGCGGACTTGTTTTTCTTGGAAAATTGCAATTTTGTTACTCATAAAATTAAGTTTAAATTGAAGTGATTCAATCACTTTGTTTTTCTTTTTTAATCTTTTCTCTCGCTGCGGTTAAGAAAAACCCTTTCAAATTATAGCCCTGCTCTTTGATAAATTCTTTAATTTCTTCAAAAAGTTCACTTGGTATTTCTATGTTATACCTGTGAAATTCTCTATCAGATTGCTTTAAATCTGCTTTCATAGCTTCCAAAGCTACTTCTTTATCACTTCTTGCGGTAAGTGGTTTCTTTGCCATAATTTATAAATTATATATTAAGAGTTGATGATTTTTTGTATTTCGTTGTATAGGCTTTCAATCTCTTGTTTTGCCTTTTTGTCTTTGTATTCAATTACGCCTAAACCGTCCGTTATCGTTTCGGTATATGCTACCCTATCACACAAAACACTATTCAATAATGGTATGTCGGGAAATTCCTTCTTGATGGCTTCCTTTACCTCTTTCCCTACATTCTGCTTTTCATTGAATTTGTTTAATATGATATATGCTTGTATGCTACTTCGATATGCTTTGGCTTGCTTGAACTTCTGTAAAAAACTGTCCATTGCCCAAAAATCATAAGCACTTTTTGAGACTGGCACTAAGACAATATCAGCACTCATTATAGTTGTGATTGCTAACTCGCTTGCATTTGGCGAACCGTCTAATAATACAATGTCGTACTTTTTAGATAATTGTTCGGATTCCCTTATCAGTTTTTCAACTCCAACAGATACAACGGCAACATGGGGTTTATCATCGTCTCTTTGCTCTCCCCAGCGAATAGATGAGGTTTGTTCTTTATCGGTGTCTATGATGCAAACGCTTTTTCCGTAATGGGCAAACATTACGGCTAAATTCGTTGTAATTGTGGTTTTACCTACCCCACCCTTTAAATTTGTAACTGCTATAATCATAATGTATTTATGTGATGAAAAAGTGTATTTTAAGCACTAAATTATCACAAAACTACACGAAAAAGTATTTTTTTTAAGGGGTATTTCATTTTATAGGCGTTTTTTAAATTAAAAAGTTGCGTTTACATCACTAAAATACACTTTTAAATCATATAAATATCACTAAAATACACCTTTATTATTTTGGTACTTTCGCTTTTCTAACCTTTTTCCCTGTCTTATTTTCCCATGCTTGTATTCTGCATTTTTCACTACAAAATCTTTGGAAGGTAGTTTTCCTTTCAAAAGTTTCTCCGCAATGTTCACAAGCCCGTTTGATAATCAGAATTTCACCATTTATTATTTTGGGTTTTTTAACAACGGATTGCGTTGTGTCGTTCCTTAAAAAACCCTTTACAACGGTACGCCCTGCGTTATTACGCAAAGCGTTATCAACAACGCTTTGCGTTGTATCTCGCCGTTGTGGTGGGTTGCTCACAACGGATTGCGTTGCATCTGATAAGATTTTGAGCTTGGCAAACTCGGTAAGGCTTCTAAAATCGTAATACTCAAGCCATGCCAATAATGCGAATAAAAGTAGGTCAAGGCACAAAGTAAGATATTTGAAATGTGTCGCCCTCTTTGTCGTTTGGCTTAAATGTTCGGTTTCGGTGCGCTCGTTTTTGGTTGTTAAGTCGGTTTCTTTTGAATCTAACTTGTTTTGTAGCTTTTCAATTTGTGCTGTTACAAGATTATATGAACCTTGCCCTTTTTGTGTCAAAACGCCCTTCCAACTTTGCGTTTTTTTAATGTCTTTTAATTGTGCTGATAATTCTGTTATCCGTTGTTTTTCGTAGCCTGTCAAACTGTCCACATTTAAAAGCTGTGGTTTCTCGGTTAAAGTAAAAACGGTGTCATGTGTGCCATTCCATGTTAGCCACAATGAAATACCCAACATTGACAAAGCAATGGCTAAAGGAAAAACAGGAACTTTTTTAAATTGCAAAAAGTCTTTAACGGACGGTTTAACCGTCATTCGCTTTAAAAACTCAATCCCAATTAATGCTATCCCTGCAAAAATACAGGCGATGGAGTAGGGCATCATAGGCACTAAAAGCGCAAAAATTGCCATAAAAGAAACGGCAATTGTAACCAGTTGGATAAACCAAGTAAAACCACTTAACATTTTTTTTAATGGCTTGTACTTGAAGTAAAAAGGCTTTACGGTGAATTTATCCGCAAGGCGTTTAAAATCGGTTTGAATAATCAAATTTTCATAGGCATTTTCAAACTGACTTTCATTCTGAAATTCAAATTTACTTTCCATACTTTTGTAATGACTTTATAGGGCTTTGCCCTGTGAATAATTCCCTGTTTAGTGCCGCAAACACTTTGCAGGGTTTTTTAAAATAATCACAAAAATACATTTTTACATCATTCAAATACACTTTTTAATCATTAAAAAATATTAAAAAGTAATCTTAAAGTGTATTTACATTACTAAAAGTATGCGAACCATTAAATCCGTGAAAAACCATGTGGCAAAAAAGGGCAGAGGCTGAAAATTTTTTTGGTTTATAACAATAAATTTTCAAAAACCCAAAAATTTGATTTTAAGCCATCAGGTGGCTTTTTATAAAAATAACGGGTATTGGGTAGGTAAAAATCATTTTACCCCCTCAGTAGTCAAAAAAAACAGGCTTAAATATGAAAAAGGATAGGGTAGGGTGTGTTGAAAAAGCAAAATACTGGTTAGGGCATAGTTTACTGTAACCACTCCTACAAACTTATCGTAGGTTTTAGGATTAAAAACATATTAATTTTTTCGCCATTTCTTTTTTCTTTTCACCAGTAAAAAAAGTTTTTAACAGCTTTGTTTCGCTATATAGGTTTTTTTATATAGGTATATATAGGTTTGTCCTACAAACTTACTGTAACTTTTCCTACAAACTTACTGTGAATAACTACAAAAGCTCCTACAAACTTACTGTGAATAACTTTACGAAAAAGCTAAAAAACAGTTAATTTACTAAAAACTCCTACAAACTTACTGTGGAAAACTGTTCCAAAACGAGACTCCTACAAACTTACTGTAATCACTCCTACAAACTTACTGTAATTATCATTGATTTTTGGGCAACTCCTACAAACTTACTGTGAACTTTCCTACGAAGTTACTGTAACTTTTGGCTAACTCCTATAAACTTACTGTAAGTTAAAAACTGGTTAAATCAGAAATGAAGGTAAATTTAGTATGAGTTAATAAACTGGCTAAACAAAAAAAAACCTACGATAAGTTCGTAGGTTTTGCCACAAATTTATTGTGAAAATTAAACGAGTACTCCCGCAGGGTTTAAAGAAAATATTTTTTGTGGAATAGGAGAGGGGGAGTTATATAAATAAAAACCCTTATTTTTATCTTCGTCAAACTTGGCAGCCATATATTCAACTTTGGCAAGAAGTAAAGACTGGCGAAAAGCCTGTTTAAAATTGTCCATTCTGCCGTAACCTTGCCCGAATTGGTCTTTTAAATTTTTCCACGAAACGAATTGAGGTTTTGCAGGGTTTATCCTGTGTAGCCTTTGCGCTAACCATGCGTAAATATCTAATGCCATAGCGTTATGAGATAACGCCCCAATTGCTCTTTTATCAAGTGGAATAGCGTGTTTCATCAGGCTTTCAAAATAATCTTTTGAAAGTTCTATTGATGAATCCCAAAAAACCCTTTGGCGTTCATCTTTTGTTAGCCAGTTTTCAACCTTCTTGATAATCTGCAACCTTATTTCAAGAGAATAATCAGCATCACAATAGGCAAGAGAAATATTTGAAGCCTGTATTCTTTTCAACTGCTCTTTTACTTCACGGATTGAATTGACTTGAACGGATAAACCCAATTCTTTGATATACTGCGACATGGTTGCGCCTACATCAATGACAGGGTTTTGAGTTTGAATAGCATTTGTATTTAAGTGCATTAAAATCAAACGGCTTTTTGTGCCGTATGGAATACCGACATTTTCAAATTTGCCCGTTTCCCTGTTTAATGTCTCTAAACTTTGAACGGCTAATTTTATATCTCCTTGCTCTTGCTTCCAAGATGTTACCTCTTTTAAATTGCGATATGGAAAAAATGTATGACAAAAAATAGAGTGCTGAAATATAGCGTCCTCTATGCCCGCTTTGTCCATGACCATAGTAAATTGAGCATCACTAAGCCTTTTTTTAACGGGCGTAGTTTCCATCATTTCCGCAGCTTTTTTACTGGTAATACTCTTATTTTTTAAAAACTTAGATTTATCTTTTTCCATGATTTAAAAGTATAATACTTTCTTATATTACAGCAAAGATACTAAAAAAGTGTAAAAGCCAATACTATGATAAAAAAATCATGCAAATACACTTTTAAAGTATATTTTTACACCTTTTAATTATCTAAATATACTAATTTATCCACTAATTTATCTGTTTTGCACTCTTGAATTATAGCATATTTAAATATTTGCTCTTGAAAAGAAAAATTACCATTAGTGTTTATTTTGAAAATTTGGATAGTCTTACCGCTTTTTTGAAAAAAACTATGGGCAATGTTGAAATGGTACGACAAAAAGCGTTGGAAACTGCTGAAACCATTTATCCATTTTTGCTTTTGGATAAAG
>JANLQI010000452.1:0-3897 GCA_031367705.1 Saprospiraceae bacterium
AGATGCTTTCGCTGCGCTCAGCAGGGCAAAAATAATATTTAAAGTCTATTCTTCAGGATTCACATATTTATAAACAAAAGCCGCCAATGCCGCACCGCCAAAACCGCCAACTAAATAAATCCACAGATTAGACCAATTCCCTAATTGTGTAATATTTGAAGCGATTGAAACCGCAGGATTGAAAATGCTGCCCGACACGCTGCCGAGTGTATAAATCAAGCCTGTTAACGTTAATCCAATTGAAAGTCCATAAAAATTATTGCCGTCTATTGTTTTTGAGGTCGCGACATTCAAGACGACCCAAACGAGGGCAAATGCGCCTAAAATTTCGGCTAAAACGGCGGGCATAATGCCAAAATACTGAGGGGGTGGTTCAATCGGAAAAACGATGGGTTTCGCAGATGTTAGGACAATAGTGACCAAAGCCGCCGCCGCACCGCCTGAAAATTGCGCAATCATATATGTACCAGCCTCTTTTAGGTTTAAACGGCCACGTAAAAAAACAGCCAATGTGACGGCAGGATTAAAAATCGCTCCTGAGATATAACCGCCTGCATATATCAAACCTATCAATATCACACCAATAGCCAGTGGTTGTAAGTCAGCAGAAACCTTGGCATAAGCCGTCATACAAACCGTTAAGGTGAGAAAAAATGTACCTATAAATTCTGCAACAAGTTTTCTGAAATTCATTTCAACTGTTTTCGTTAAGGGAAAATACACTTCACAAAAAGTGTTTGCTTACTTTTGCGCATTCTATTGGATACGGGCGGCAAACTTATAGAATTTTAATGACAGCTGAATAAACGGTTTCGTTTATTTTAAAATAAAAAAAACCTGAAAACGTCTAAAAACGTCAACAGGCCCTACAATCGTGTTAGTAAAATTTCTTTCGCAATTGTGCGTCTTGTTTGGACGAGGCATTGCTTATTTGTCACATTTTTGTCAAAATATAATTTTTTTTTTATGAAAATAGCACTTATTGGTTACGGAAAAATGGGTAAAACGATTGAAAACATCGCCATACAGAGAGGTCACGAAGTCATTTTACGTCTTGATGTCAACAACCCAGAAGACTTTAAAAGACTCGCTGAAGCTGACGTTGCCATCGAGTTTACAAGACCTGAATCTGCTTTTGATAACCTCAAACAATGCATCTCGAATAAAGTTCCCGTTGTTTGTGGTACAACAGGTTGGTTAGAGCATTATGATACCATTTCTGAGTTGTGCCGCCAAAACGATTCAGCGTTTTTTTATGCGTCCAATTACAGCATTGGTGTCAATATTTTCTTTGAAATCAATCGCCGTTTGGCTTCTATGATGAACAAGTACCCGATGTACGATGTCCGCATGGAGGAAACGCACCATACGCAGAAACTCGATGCACCAAGCGGCACAGCTATCACATTGGCGAACAGCATTTTGGAAAATGTGGAACGAAAGACAAAATGGGTGTGCGATACTGAGGGGGCCGCGGATGCCATAGAAATAACGGCTAAACGCATTGACCCTGCGCCTGGTACGCACATCGTCACCTATGACTCGCCTATTGATACGATTGAAATAGCGCATACAGCACATTCCCGCGAAGGTTTTGCGACAGGTGCAGTTTTAGCAGCAGAGTGGATTTTTGGAAAAAAAGGTGTTTTTTCAATGAAGGATATGTTGGGGTTTTAATGGGGAATAACTGAATCCCCCGACCCCAAAGGGGAGATTGTGCGTCTCCCCTTTGGGGTCGGGGGATTCACCATTAAATTAATCTTTCTTAATTATCTTTTTGTCCACTATCTCGCGTTGAATTTTTTCACGATACTGAGCACTTATCGGCATTTTTATGTCACCTATGAGGGTCAAAGTTTCGCGTTCTATGGTGTTGACAAAGCGATTGTTAATCAAATACGACCTATGAATGCGCGAAAATACTGAGGGGGGTAGTTGTTGCTCAAAATTGCGCAAGGGGGCAACGACGGTATGTACTTGACCTGAAACCGTATGAACTTGGACGTAGTTTTCCATAGATTTCAAATAAAGTACTTCGTTGTAGCGCAATTTGACGTTTGTATGATGCATCTTGATGAAGAAATATTCTTCAGCCTCTTTTTTATAGCCTGCGGCTAAGGCTTGATTGGCTTCAAAACGCAAGCGCACTTTTTCGACACATTTCATAAACCTTTCCAGTTCAACAGGCTTCACTAAAAAGTCTGTTGCCGAAATCTCAAAACCTTCAATGGCATATTGTGGATGAGCCGTCACAAAGACAATTAGCGGTGGACTTTCAAGGCTTTTAATAAATTTCACACTGTCCAATTTAGGCAAATCAATGTCTGAAACGACCAAATCAACCTCTCCTGCAACTATATGTGGATACGCCTCTTGTGTCGTGGAATAAGTACCTACAAGTTCTAAAACGGGCGAAGATTGGACAAAACGTTTCAATAAGTCAAGCCAATGTGGTTCATTATCTATAACAATCGTACGGATTTTCATCTTAAAATACTATGTTTAAAAACACTATAAAAAACAAATGTAAAGCGGGTTTTTTACTTGCCAAAACCAAATTTTTTTAGCCTAAAGATAAAAAAAATGTTTTAAAGGTTCATCCGCTCTAATGGTCTATTCATATAGGCAAACGACCTATTCATCAAAAATAAAAATTTAAGTTTTTTTTTTAGTTTAACTTTAGGTTTAACATAAAGAACAACAAATTACATTCATAAACAAGTAACAGTATGAAAAATTTGCTTCGACCCAAACAGGTAGCAATTATTTTAATTCTATTCCCACAAGTTTTCTAATTCATTCTTTTTAGTTACTTTGTTTTGTCTTCTTATCCTCAGTATCATTCGGATACTGAGGGGGGGAAGACCAAACTTCATTATCCGTTAGATGATGGCTGTCTCACCGTTTGAAAACACCAACAAAATGTATTATTTTGTATTTGATGTGGTAAAATCTTCATTGGCTTTCGTTTTGACTTTAACCCTTTTGCATTTAACTACCCATGCAAAATGTGCAACTTATTCATACGACGCATCTGTTTTACGCCGACCTTAATTTTTAAGTCAATTAAAAAAATCACCGTCAAAGGTTAGGGGCAATCTACTTGAAAAGGTTATTAGAGGTTGAACTAAAAGAAACAACCATTTTGGAGGATATATCTTATATACATCAAAAAATTTAAGGGGTGTATATTTTAAATAAAGTTACGAAAAATAAACCATTTTGAAAAATAAAAAGCTTCTCAACAATATTAATTTTAGAAATCTTTAACCTCTCTCTCTTAATTCCTTCCATTCGCACCGCCGTTTATTTTAAAGTAAGTAATGAGTAAATAATAAGTTGGTCAAATTTGAATTTCATATCGATTGAAAATCAATTAGTTGTGAAGACTTACTGAACCTCATTATTATTCACTCGTTACTAAGTTAAGTCTTTTTAATATTTTTTTGCCATAATTGAACTGGTTTTTGTTTTTTCCGTAAAAAACAATATACAAACGCTCAAAATACTGAGGGGTCTATTTCCCCGTTTCATCACTCTTTTTTTGATAATTTGTAGAAAAAAAGGCCTTTCATTAAAGAGTTTTCATACATTTACCAACGAAATTCAACCAATTTTATAAACTGCCAAATGTGTTTCTATGCAACTTCTGATTGAGAATCTCTCCAAAACCTATTCCAATGGCGTAAAAGCCTTAAACGATGTGTCTTTAACGATTCCGCAAGGGATGTTCGGTTTGTTAGGTCCGAACGGCGCGGGAAAATCGTCCTTGATGCGCACCATTGCCACTTTGCAAGATGCCGATAGCGGCTCAGTTATGTTGGGCAATATCAACGTATCGGAACAAAAAGAAGCCGTCCGCAAAGTGTTGGGTTATCTGCCACAAGAGTTTGGCGT
>JANLQI010000468.1:0-28881 GCA_031367705.1 Saprospiraceae bacterium
CCCGCCCCCGCCCGCACAACACGAGCACACCCCCCCCAACCACACTCAAAGAAATATCCCTACAAGATTATTATGAAAAAATATACTACCTACACTGATTTTTATTGAAATTTTAGAGCGCAATTTTTTAACTCACAATCATTGGTGTTTAAAAGATTGTGTTTAGATTTTCTAAAAATTTTATTTGATTAAAAACTACTCTTTTTACTTAATTAACTCTAAACAATCTCAAGATGAGTTTATTGCATGCAATATTTATTTTAATAATGTAAAATAATATTGTGAATAAAAAATTACATGCAACAAAACCCATTGTTAAATCGAATAGAAATAATTACATACAAATACACTGCCCGGAATTAGCACCATATTTATTTGCGCCTTCATTAGCACAAGTTTGGGCACTTCCTCCGGCACAAGCACCAGACTCCGTAAATGCCCCTCCAAAGTAAGAGCAAGAACATTCTACCATAATGCCTCCCTTAATGTTAGAAGTTTGATCTCTGTTGATCATATTTTTACTAAACTTTTCAAAACTTAACTTTTCCATTTTGAGTAAATTTAAAAGATTAAAAATAAATTGATACCGAGGTAACATCACCTCTTAGCCTCCAAACTGCCAAAAATCAAAACTGCCAGCATTGTTTTGTTCTCCGTTGTTCGTTAACCTGTTGCAAAGGTCAAAAGGGTCGAGCCAAAAATTTTGGCTTGGCGAAAAAAAGTTATAACTATTTTCGCCACCACGAATATTTTTAGAATTATCTACGGTTTTTACTGCAAAAAACGTTATTTCTACTTCGCGGGTGTAGTGATAGGTTTGCTTGTTTCTGCAGTATTCAATAGGCGCACCTTTTTCTTTTAGGATTTTTATCCTATTTTTGATAGTATTGACACAAACACCAAATTTATCGGCTAATTGTTCGAGTGTGCCTGTGCCTTTGCGCTTAATAAGGAGGTGTAAGCGTTCCAATTCGTCATTTTCTTCGTTGAATTTCATAAGTTTGAGATTTTAGATGTTTAAAAATGTGTTTTTATAGTTTTTTGTACTTTTTGTCATTCTGAATGAAATGAAAGAATCTGTTTGGACTATAAAAACAGATTCTTTCCCTGCGGTCAGAATGACAAAAAAATTAAGTGCCGAGTTCTAACTGATTCCGCACCAACTCAAAATACTTCCCGCGTTGCGCCACTAATGCCGTGTGTGTACCGATTTCCACCACTTCGCCATGCTCCAAAACCACAATTTGGTCTGCATTGCGTACGGTACTCAGTCGGTGAGCCACCACAACGACGGTTCTGTTTTCAAAAAATTGAGCGAGGTTTTCGACAATGATGCGCTCATTATTGGCATCGAGGGCGTTTGTGGCTTCATCAAAAAACAAGAAATCGGGATTTTTATAGATGGCGCGGGCTATCTGTATGCGCTGCCGTTGCCCTTGACTGATGCCGTTGCCACTCGCCCCGATTTTAGTATTATATGCCAACGGTAGTTCTTCTATAAACTGCTGAATATTAGCAATTTGCACGGCATCGAGTAATTTAGAAAGGTCAACACGGTCATCGCTTTCGCCAATATTATCCGCTATGGTATCGCTGAATATATAACCATCTTGCAGCACCGCCCCGCAATGTTGCCGCCATACTGAGGGGGTGATGCTCCGCAAATCCATATTGCCAATCCTCAGCCGCCCTTTTGTCGGTTGATAAAAACCGAGCATCAATTTCACCAAAGTCGTTTTGCCACTGCCGCTTGTGCCAACAATCGCCGTCACTTTGCCCCGTGGGAAAGTGAGGTTGATGTTTTTCAATACATCGTCCGCAATACCGTTATAACGAAACGAGACGTTTTCAAAGCGGATATCGTTATTAGGCAACAGGGGACAGGCGGCAGTCGTCAGTGTGCTGCTCGTTCTGTCGCCTAACGACTGTTGACTGCCGCCTAACGCATCTTCGTCAGGTTGTTCGTGTATTTCAGCCAAGCGTTCCATACTGATTTTAGCGTCTTGGGCAGAGCGGATGAAAGCGATGAACTGCTGCAAAGGCGCGTTGAGTTGCCCAACGATGTACTGTGTCGAAAGCATCATACCGAGCGACATCTGCCCATTGATAACGGCATTGGCAGCTATAAAAGTGATGAGAATGTCTTTGGATTGATTGATAAAAGTAGCCCCTCCGTCTTGTAATTGCGCCAAATTGAGCGATTTTCGGCTGATATTGAACAAATGTGCTTGTATGTTGCGCCATTTGTCGCGGCGTTTGCGTTCGGAGCCTTGCAACTTTATTTCGGGCATCCCTTGTATCAGTTCTATCATCGAACTGCTGTTTTGGCTCATCGTTTGATCAATTTGTTTGCGGTGGCGCAAAAAACAAAAAGCCGACCCCTCAGTAAAAGGTCAGCTTTGGGTTAGTTTGAACGAAAGTAGATGTTCACAACATGAATATTTAATTGATAATCAACATTTTATGTTTTGTATCAAAAAGAATTACTCGTTGATAATTGCTTTAAATTCACATTGATGTAATCGAATGGTGTCAGGATAAATTTTCCTTGATTCTGGTGTACCCCAAAAATTCGCAAACGTTATATCAAAAGTTCCCGACACTTCTTTTGTCGTTGCATTGTAGCCAGATAAAGTAATAGTATTATTAGCGTTTTTTGCTGGATAGTAACGATACCATATAAAATCTGAGCCGCCGATATAAATTGCTGCATCAATCAAGCTATCACAATTAGTAGTGGTGTTCGTAATTACTTTATGTATGCCTGTTTTTTTCAGTGAAATATTAGAGATAATTATTTTCTCATTATACTCATGCGTCTTGGCTTTGTGAGAAATATGTAATGTATAATTGTCACTATATGGACAACCGCTAATATTGGGTCTTAAAGCGAAAATTGTCAAATTCATATCTGCCTTAGGTAGAAGCGTATCACCAACCCTTAAACCAGAAATACTGCCCATTGTATAATTGGGTAAATCTTCTTCTTGTATCTTTTTCTTTTTACAAGATAAGACAAACAGCGATGTAATGAGTACACAAAAAAACAATGTTTTTTTCATTTTTATATTTTATATTTTTAAATAAAAAAGAAAGCATGGGTTATTAGTGTATCGCTAATCACCCATGCTGTTTAATACTTACTTAGTGAGTGATTGTAATTTTTTTTATCACTGTTTCTTTGTTAATTCTTGCTTTCAGTAAATAATTACCAGATGGCATATTTGAAACATCAAAAGCTTGTGAGCAAGTTCCTTTTTCATTATTTGCTTCTCTGTTAATAACTATGGTTCCTTGATTATTTAAAAGTAAAAACTGATTTTTCGATGGTTCTTTTACTGAATAGTTGAAAATAAATCTGTCAGAAACTGGATTAGGCAATATCGTTTGTTCAGTTGTAGGTTCAGAAACGACATTTTCGTTTGACACTTGATTTCCGTTTGACACTTGTTGTGGATAATTAGTCGCCCAAACGGGCATGAAATGAGAAACATTAACAACTTGCCCATCGCTTGAAGTGATTTGCAGTCTGATTTCTGCGGTACTGCCGTACGGGTAATCTTCTGGATTTGTAGAAAAATAAAAACGTTCATCGTTAGACAAAAATTCTGTTGTAAATGAACCACCATTTATCCAAATTTCCCACCTTGTTGTAAAAGGTGCAACACCACAGTTGATGATTGGTTCAGCAAAAAAGTCACAATAACAGTTTATGTAGCCTGGTGCAAGCATGCCCGCAGTCATTTGAGTTTCGGTTGTTATATTGCGAACAGCATCTGCTCTTTCAAGGATTCGTCTTGTATTGTTACAACAATTTGCATTGCCAAGTGTTCCTCCCCAAACTTCTCTATCAGGTGTAGAAAAATTAAAAACATTTTCCCATGTTCGTGACCCGTCACCAACATCATCTCCGTCAAATAGGAAAGGGGAAGTCATAATTGTACCTAAACGCTTGTGCTTTCTATTAAACCAGCCGTAATTTACATCGACAATTTGGCATGTGCATAAGGAACTGTCGTAGATGGCGCTTGACCACCTCGGCTTGCAGCATCTACATTGTGGTCAGCCCCCATTTGATGCCCAACTTCATGAGAAAAAGTATGACCTCCACCAAACCCAAAGGCATCTCGTTGTTGAACTATTGAGCTATTAAAAAGTGATTCGGCATCAAGGTAAGCAATGCCCCGAGTACCGCCGTAGTTTGCGTTAGTTATTAAAACTTTTAAATCCGCATCTACTGCTCTTAAGCGATTATTAGCCGTTGTATTATTATTAAACAGGCTTAAATCTCTGCCCGGGTCATTCATAGTTTCACTAAAACCATTCAATACCTCAGCTCCTTTCAATATTAAGTTCATATTTAAATTAAAAGATGAACTGCTATTTGACATAGCAGAATTATATTGCTGAACACAAGTCATTGCGAACTGGTTTAAGTCAGGCGTAATCGTTACAGCTGCGGGTGTAAAAAAAACAATAATGCCTATGCCATATCCTGAGCAAGGATTGATAGTTTCTGGCGCATATTCGTTCTCGTTTTTATCTTTTTGACGCGGCGAAATCACTGTCTGACAGATTCCTTTTTCTGTTAAAGGTGTCATTTCCATTAATGCTGTAACACCTTTTTCAATACCGTAAAGATCAAAACTTCGTTTATCATAACTGATTGTTCCAAAAACGTGCTTTCCTTTTTTAATTAACAAAACTTGGGTAACCTTTTCAGACTCAAATATAGTCTCTCCATACCAGACATAGTCTCCATTAACGTCAAATTCAGCACGTTTTACTTCAAGAGTTACTTGTGAAATACCAGCTTCTTTAAAGCCAAACGAAATTTGCTTGTCTTTTAAGCCTAATTCAATAAGGCTTTTAATGTTTACAAACCAGATTGCCTTCATATCGGGATGTTTGTAAATTTTGTCTAACATTTCTTTTTGCGAAGTGTCCAGTTCTTGTGGTACTTGAGTGGTTGACATAAGTTGAGCAAAACACATTTGCCCAGTTGTAGCAATTATCATGCAAGCCATGACAAAGATTCTAATAAAGTGGTTCATTTTTTAATTGATTTAGATGTTAGAAAAGTAAATATTAACTTACAAATGACGCATCACTTGTGTAGCAAAGATGAAGTTATAACATCGCACCAACACTAAAAAACAGAGGAACTAAACGGAATTAAATGGCACTAAACGGCACTAAACGGCACCAAGCGGCACTCAGCGATTCTGCCCAGTCATGAAGCTCAGTTGGGAGCTTAGGAGGGAGACCACATTTATAAAAAATTTCACCTAAATCCCCTTCAGTAAGTATCCTATTTTTGACAGATACTTTTTGGATTTGGCGACGTTTCCTAAAACCCCGCGGTGTCAAACCATACCAAATAGCAAGTTCTTCTATGGTAGGTTCTTTTGTTAAAGGAATTTTATTTTTTGTTATTTCTTGCTTAATTGGCTTTTCAAAAATGCTCATCTTTTAAGGTTTTAGAAATGAATTTAGACAGGTTAAATGGTTTTGATTCTCCCGAGTACTCGGGACGATGCAGGGCAGCGGTGCATTGAGCAAACAACCTTCATCGGGTTTCGGCACCGCGTAGGATACTTTGACAGTCATCGCTTGAAAGCCGACGCGTTCTGCCCCCTCAGTAATCCCTGCCGCTGAAACACCTTCTCGGCTCAAAAAGCAAAGGTCACGAAGATAAGTTTGTGGAAATCGCTTGCCGTGAAAGGCAGCAATCATCATTAAGGAAGTTGGACCGCAGTCCATAGCGTCTTTTTGGCGGAAATAGGGTACGTGTTTGAACATTGGTTGAGGAACAGGGTTGGTTTTGTTTTTAGCAATTCAGTTATTGTTGTTAGACGACAAATGTATTGTTTTTATTTTTTCTTAACAAATAAAATTTTTAATTTATGAAAAAAAAAATACATTGTTTGGCTGTTTTTGCTTTTTTGCAGTTCTTTTAAATTCTTAAGCTCACGCTACTTTCGGGAAACTTTAAAATTTCTCCGAAAGTAACGCTTGATTTTTTACTTTTTATAGGGTATTTTAATTGTTATAAAACACTCGACACTTCTGTGAATTATGGGAAAACATTCATTCCGAAGTAACTAAAAACAATTTTAAACAAATTTTTGCAAACATCTTTGAATAAGTTAAAACTAAAACATACCTTTGCGTGCCAAAACAGAAATGAAGCTGTTAAAGCAAAAAATTCTAAGAAAAATCGAAAAATATTAAAAAAAATATTAAAAATGGATGCTATTAGTTTTGTACAAGATCAGTTAGCACGTAAAGCTGGTTTTCCTGCCTTCAAGTCAGGTGATAACGTAGTCGTGAACTACAAAATCATCGAAGGCGATAAAGTACGTATTCAGGCTTATCGCGGCGACGTGATTCAAATCAAAGGACATGGTTCAAATAAGACTTTCACAGTTCGTAAAATTTCGAACGGTGTAGGTGTTGAGCGTATCTTCCCGATTTCATCACCAAGTATCGACAGCATTGAAGTGACAAAACGCGGTAAAGTACGTCGCGCTAAATTGTTCTACCTCAGGGATACTATCGGTAAAAAATCACGTATCAAGGAATTACGCGGCCCAATACCTGCAAAAAAGGTAAAGGCGAAAGCTTAATTTTTTGATAATTTACATGTTATAAATAAACAGCTATTTGGTAAATCCTAAATAGCTGTTTTTTTTTATGTCAAAATTACCCTTGCCCCATAAGTTACTTTAGAGTAACTTTGCACTAATTAAAGACAGATATTATAGATTAAACCTACAATACTACAAAAAGCATACAGAGAGAAAATTGCTGAATTTCACTTATTTTCGTGAAGTCCTCCCGCTTTAGAATTCGGCATACAGTCTCCTATTTTTTAAACACACATTTTGAACAAACTTTAACCAAAACTATGATCCGAAACTTTCTGGTCATTGCGTTCACTTGTCTATTAGGACAAGTCGTTGCGCAATCTATACTTGCTGATGAGGCACTTAGAAAAACTCAAACCCAACGTTACAAATTAGACTCAACAGACTACAAGGTTCAGCACGCTACCCGTTTGGAACTGGATGGTAACTATATGAGTCGCATCATGTACTCTGGTCGAGACTATGGTGTAAAAGGGTATGGCTTATCAACCCAACTTTCATACAAACATCAAAGCGGCTTTTGGGCTTCTGCAATCGCCTATCATTGGCAAAAATTTGATATAAAACTACCTAAAACAGACCTTGTTTTAGGCTACTCTGCTACATTAAGTGACCGTGTGGGCGCATCTGTCAGCTATAGCCGTTGGTTATATTATGGCAAAAGCCAATCTGAACTAAAATGGGCTTTCAACCACTTTATGTCGGCTTATATGGGTATTAATGCCACTTACTTCTCCATTGCGCCGCAATTTTACTACATGATTAGTCCAAGCGAAAATGTCGCTCAATTTGCCATCACCATTTCAAAAAATAAAGAATGGCGACCATTTTGGGGTGGAAAACTCATTTTTGAGCCAAATCTTACTTGGATGACCTCCACAACTGATCGTTATGATGTTGTTGACCAAAATCATAGAGCAGGTAAAATGCTCCGTGTCATTGACTATGAATTAGGTTTACCTTTAATCTATCGAAAAGTTGGCAAATATGATATCACGGCTCGTTATATCGTATCTCTACCCGTTAATGTCGGGAAATATGATGGGGCGGTTGAAGGAAAATTAACATCTTTATTCAGTTTAGATTTTAAATATATTTTATGGCGAAAAGAAACGCAGAAAAAGCACTAAGGAAAGTATAATAGCAATAATACCCCCTTCTGTAATTAATCGCCCCCTCAGTAAAAAGTAAATTAATTTTTACTTTATCTCTAAAAAACAAACTTATTTTTTTACTACGAACAAACTTATTACTCATGTCACATTCAAGGCAAGTGTTCTCGACACCTACCCCGCGACGTTGGTACACTGTTAAGTGGATAACTTACAGTCTTATCGGACTCGTTTTGTTAGGCTTATCTAGTTTAATCATTATTTACACCAACAATTTCAAACCAGAATTACCTAAAAATTACTCAAAATTACAGAGCCAAATTGCTCAAATCGCCCTTGATTCCAGCCTTAGTTGGAACGATAATGCCCTTGCTCCCTGCTGCCAAACAGACCACCCAACTTGTTTTGCCCCCCTCAGTAATGCGGCAAATGTACCTTTGGCGCAACAGATTCGGGCAGGATTTTTTGTCAACTGGGACCCACAGAGCTACTATACCTTGCGCAATAATATTGACAAAATCAATATGGTATTGCCCGAATGGTTCTTTTTGAGCGATGCCGACACCGTTGTTTTCAAACCCGATGTCCGAGCATTTAACTTGTTACGCGAGAACCCCTCAGTAGCCGTTGTGCCATTATTGTCTAATTTCTGGCAAGACCAATGGCATTCTGACAATGCAGAACGTCTTTTCAAAAACAAGGAAAAACGAGATATTTTTATAGAAAGCCTTATACATACCTTAAAACATTATGGTTTTAAAGGTGTCAATATTGATTTTGAAGGACTACCTGACACATCAACAGAGGATTTTTATGCTTTTATTGCCCAACTACACCAAAGGCTGAATACTGAGGGGTTACTGTTGACCCAATCCATTGTACCATTTAACGCTCACTATAAACCAGAAAGACTTGAACCCATCACCGATTTATTGTTCGTGATGGCTTATAATCAACATTTTCAAACAGGTAAAGCAGGTGCCATAGCTGACCAAAAATGGGTTGAAGGGGTCATGGAATCCGTTTCAAAAAATTTACCGACAAATAAATTTGTACTTTGTATTGCTGACTATGGACTCGATTGGGGTAAAAAAGGCATTGACGCTCAATCATTGACCTATCGGGGTGCTTTGTCCATTGCCAAAGAAGCTTCAGCAAAAATCACATTTAACCCAACAACTTATAATCTCGAATTCACATACAATGATGATGAAAAAACGCCGCATAAGGTGTTTTTTGTAGATGCTGTTACAAATTTCAATCAAATTAGAGCAGCCGCTAATATCGGTTGGCGTGGCGTGGCGTTGTGGCGTTTGGGCGCAGAAGACCCACGTATTTGGCAATTTTTTAATAAAGATTTAAGCCATCAAGGGCTTCAAAATGGTAGTTTTGACATAAAAAAAGACTTTAAAACCGCACTTGTTGGCGAAGATGTGGATTATGTCGGTGCAGGTGAAGTTATGGATATTTTGACCGAACCTACTGAGGGGGCCATTCGATTTGAATATGACGACAATTATCATATTATCACAAAGGAATATTACGATAAATTACCAACCTCTTATGTTGTTCAACGTTTTGGAAAAGTTGCTGACAAAAAATTAGTCCTTACTTTTGATGATGGTCCAAGTGATAAATATACAGCGCGTGTTCTCGATATTCTAAAAAAAGAGAAAGCACCTGCTACTTTTTTCCTCATTGGCAGCAATGCTGAGGCTAATCATGGTTTGGTTAGGCGCATCTTTGCAGAAGGACATGAAATTGGTAATCATACATATAGCCATGAAAACCTCAATGATATGATGTTTTGGTCAGCAGAATTAGAGTTGATTAGAACGCGTCGTACCATTGAAGGTTTGACGGGTCGTTCAACTATTTTGTTCCGCCCACCTTATAACCCTTACCAAGAGCCCGAAACGAAAGACCAATTAGCACCTTTCATTTTAGCCAGAAAACATAACTATCTGACTGTCAATGAAAGCATTGACCCACGGGACTGGGATTTGGCAAAAGGTGTGACAACTGAAAGCATCATCAAAGCGATTGAATTGGGTTTAGAGAAGGGGTTCGGTCATATTGTGCTTCTGCACGATGCTGGTGGAAATCGCGAAGCGACCGTCGCTGCATTGCCTGAAGTTATCCATCATTTTAGAGAAAAAGGCTACACTTTTACAACTATTGCTGATTTAATTGGTAAACCCAAAGCGGATTTGATGCCTGTTATCAGAGCAGACCAACTGTTTTTGGTCAGCGTCAACCGTTTTATCAACGATTGTATCAATTCGTTTCAAGATTCCTTGTATTGGATTTTTGTTTCAGCTATTGGTTTATCCATATTTCGCTCTGCGTTTATTTTGTTTTTTGCTTTTTTACAACGCCGAAAACAAGTAGCACAGCCTTATCCAGATTTCGCCCCCCCCCTCAGTATCATCATACCTGCGTACAATGAGGAAATGAATGCCATTTCAACCGTCATGAGTCTTTTACAACAAAATTATGATGAATATGAAGTTGTTTTCGTTGACGATGGTTCAAAAGACGAGACTTTCAAACGCGTAAGAGAAGCCTTTGCAGGACATCCAAAGGTTCAAGTTTTGACAAAACCGAATGGTGGCAAAGCTTCTGCCCTCAATTTCGGTTTGCTTAGAAGTCGCTACGATTTCGTTGTCTGCATTGATGCCGATACACAACTCGACCCGAATGCGTTGCGAGAAATTGCTAAACCTTTCCTCGACCCCACAGTAGGGGCCGTTGCAGGGAATGTCCGTGTAGGCAATGAAGTAAATTGGTTGACAAAATGGCAAAGTATCGAATACACAACGGCTCAAAATTTTGACCGCATGGCGTTTGCTTACCTCAACTGTATCACAGTTGTACCTGGTGCTATCGGAGCATTCAGACGTGTCGCGGTCATGGGCGAAAAAATAGAAAACATCCCCGAAAATGATTTTGGTCCATTGTGCAGTTTTAGAAGTAAAAAGACGCTTATCGGAAATTATGAAACCGATACGCTTGCAGAAGACTGTGATTTGACCATTAAAATACTAAAAAAAGGCTATCGAGTGGCTCAAAATAACGATTCTATTGCCATTACGGAATCTCCAGAAACAATCAAACAGTTTTTAAAACAACGTTTTCGTTGGACTTTTGGCGTACTCCAAGCCTTTTGGAAAAACAGAGATGTGCTTTTTAGAACGAAATACAAAGCCCTTGGCTGGGTGGCGTTTCCGAATATTTTGATATATCAATTTTTAGTACCCATTTTCGCACCCATCGCAGACATTATATTGATTGGAGCCATTTTCCATTGGTTTACAGTAGACCCTGTTGCCGTTGGTGATGCATCCATTTGGGAACAGTATCATGCGTTCATTTTGTATGGCATCTTTTTGTTCTTTGATTTGCTTTGTGCAGGTGTTGCCTTGCGTTATGAAAATGTATCCTTAAAAAATCTTTGGATGGTCATCCCGCAACGTTTTGTCTATCGTCCGTTGATGTATTCTGTTTTATTCAAATCTTTTGTGAAAGCCATAAAAGGTGAAATGCAAGGATGGGGCGTTTTGAAACGCACTGGAAGTATGGGTCAATTGCCTGTTGAAATACCAAAACCTACACCAATAATACCGAGACAACAGCCTACAATTTCTCCAAACTTGCAGCCTGTTCGATTAAAACGAAAAGAAGAAATGGCTGCTTAAAAATGGTTGCAATCTTAGGCAGAAAAATCTGCCTAAGATTGCCTGAAAAAAAACAAAAATTGATTGTAACATCGTAAATTTAACTTGAAATTGAAGATTCTAATGACTTAAGACAAACATATACTTTATAACATAATATAACAAACGTAATGAACAAACATCTTTACCTAAAAAACTTTAGCTTTCTGTTTATCTGTCTCTACCTGTCTTCACCCCTCAGTAGTCAGACACCAACAGCCAGTTTTTCCAATTGGAAAGACAATAAAAAAGCTGCCTATTCCATCATCCATGATGATTATAGCGATTATGTCACAGGCATTTTTCAATATGCCGACCCCATCGCAACGGCACGGGGCATTAAGTTGTGCTTTGGGGCAATCACAAATTTTTGTGGCGCAACAGAATGGGCAAATGCACGCACGATGATTTCACATGGGCATGAATGTGTCAATCACTCGCATAACCATCTTTGCGGTGGTACGGCTGGGCAATGTTCTGGTCTATCGACTTATGGTTCTGCCCAATATGCCACTGAATTGGGTACATCCACACAAATTATCGAAGCCAATACGGGTATTAAACCCCGTTTTTTTATCCATCCTTATGATGCGTCATCGGTTGGCATCCTTACTTATTTGACAGGTTTGGGCTATCTTGGAACAAGGGCAGGTACACAAGAGGCGGTAAACTCAAGTTCTTTTTCAGATTTTATGCACTTAAATTATTTTGTTTATAGCCCTACATCAGCGATTTCATCCCTAAACCAAGCCGTTGACCAAGCTGTCGCTTCAGGTGGTTACGCCATTCGTGAATTTCATGGGGTAGCAGATGGCTCATGGGGTGCTATGACCGTTGTGAATTATACAGGACATTTGGATTATGTCAAAACTCAAATCAATAACGGCAATATTTGGTCAACCACCACAACAGAAGCTATTACTTACAAAATGCAGCGCGATGCTTTCCAACCCATCGTTTCTTATACCGCTTCAACAGGTACAATTGCTGTCAGTTTTAATACTCTTAAAACAATTGATCCCTCAGTATTGCGCACACCTGTAACCCTAAATATCAATCTCAACGGTATTGCAGGTAATTATAATGTGACACAAAACGGTGCGCTTATCCCCTCAGTACGCACAGGCAATATTGTTTCAGTCAACGTCTATCCACATCAAGGCAATGTCGTTTTGAACTGTACAGACTGTCTGCCTACGACGACTGTTTCCAATGTGAGCAACCTTGTGGCAACACCACAAACCAATGCCGCTTTAGTGAGTTGGACAAACCCAACCTCAACTTTTAGTGATGTTTTAGTCGTCGCAAAAGAAGGCAGTGGTTTTACAACGCAACCAACCACAACGACTTATACCGCAAATGCCAATTTTACAAGTAATGGTGCTGCTTTTGAAGGCGGAAAAGTCGTTTATCAAGGGGCAGGTACAAATGTCAGCATCTCTAATTTGACAGCAGGAAGTACATATTTCTTCCGTGTTTATGTCCGAAATGGCTCAACGTGGTCAAATGGTGTCGAAACTTCTGCCATTCCAACGGGAGTCGTTCAAGGTGTACCTAACGTCACTAACCTTTTAGCAACGCCACAAACAAATGCCGCTTTAGTGAGTTGGATAAATTCAACTTCAACGTTTAGTGATGTTTTAGTCATCGCAAAAGAAGGCAGTGGTTTTACAACACAACCTACATCGACCACTTATACTGCCAATGCCGATTTTACAGGCAATGGCGCCGCTTTTGAAGGCGGAAAAGTCGTTTATCAAGGGGCAGGTTCAAACGTGACTGTCACCAACTTAACAGCTGGAAGGACTTATTATTTCCGCGTTTATGTCCGAAATGGCACCAATTGGTCAAGCGGCGTTGAGACTTCAGCTATTCCCACAGGTACAACTACCAGTAATTTAGGTTGTCTCCAAGCGTCTTATTTCAATAATACAACTTTATCGGGTACAGCTGTAGCCTTTCGGTTTGAAACAGCGATTGATTACAATTGGGGAAAAGCAGCACCCATGAGTGGTGTCAATATTGATAACTATTCTGTTCGTTGGAATGGAAGTTTCACAGCTACTACGACTGGCAATTATAAATTCACTTTGTATGTTGATGATGGAGTCGTGCTTTGGGTAAACAATACACGTTTGATAAACCAATCGAGTAACAAAAAAGTAAAAACTTACACAGGTTCTATTAACCTCACTGCGGGTGTTACTTACCCTATCATAACAGAGTATATTGCCAAATCAGGAAATTCCCAAATTCATCTATCATGGACAACACCAAGTCAGGCTATCCAAATCATGCCTTTTGCACCTAATTGTACATCGTTGAATCTTGCGCGAAGTGCCGATGTCGTTTCGTTAAATGGACGACTTGACAATCGCAAAGCGGTTTTGCAATGGGTTGTGAATACGCAAAAAGCTGTTGATTATTATCAACTTGAAAAACTCGACGAACAGGGCGTATTTGCCCCCCTCAGTATCGTCAACGATAATAATCAATCCACACTGCGCTATTTCTCTTTTATTGATGACAAGCTGGCGGAACGCGAAAATTACTATCGCATACAAACCATTTTTGCCGACAATACCCCCCCTCAGTATAGCGAGGTATTGAAAATCAACTACTTAAAACCGAACAATTACAATATTTTCCCTAATCCAGCACAAGATTATGTGGATATTGATTTGTCAGAAGTCGTTGGTAATCCAGTGAATATTCATATATATTCAATCATTGGCAAAGAGTTGTACCAACAGAAAATAGAATCGGCTCAAACTGCGCCACATCGCATCAGCCTTTCGCAATTTGAAACAGGTCAATATTTGATGCGGATTGAAAGTAAGGGAAAACGTCCTGTGACACGTAAATTGGTTGTGGGTTTTTAAAATTACGACATCATTTGTATTAGATAAAATAGAAAAGAGGCTCTATCAATATGTTTTGATAGAGCCTCTGTTTTTATTCTCGTTTTGTTTTTTTTGTCATTCCGTAGGAAACAGATTCTTTCACTGCGTTACTAATGACGCGTTGTGTTTTTAGTAAGGCGGTGATTCAAAATCACCGCCTTACTTGCTCGCGTTATTCTGTTTTAGACGACACTGGTAGGTGTCGGTTTTCCTCAGAATGACAAAAAATCACCCCTCAGTATTTGAGCATTAATCAAACGAATTATTCTCAGCCGTAGCCGCTTTCACGAGGAGCGCATATTCAGAAGGTGTCAAACCATCAAGGCAAAAAGGCAGAGGATTAACAACATCACCATTCAAATGTACTTCATAATGACAATGAGGCCCCGTCGCAGAACCTGTTGAACCAATCAAACCAATCAATTGACCACGTTTCACTTTTTGACCTACATGCACATCAACTTTTGACATGTGACCATACAACGTTTCGTAACCATAACCATGACGAATGATAACACAATTACCATAGCCACCGTCACGTCCTGCTTGAACAACCTCGCCATCACCCGTCGCTTGAATCGCTGTGCCTGAATCTGCAGAAAAGTCAATGCCTTTATGGAATTTCCTTACCTTATAAATCGGATGAATACGCACACCAAAACCCGACAAAATACCCATACTTTCATGCAATTTGTCTTCACGAACAGGTTTCAAGTTGGGAATTGCCCGCAACATATTCTCTTTTTCTTTGACCATATTAGCAATCGTATCTAAGGATTTTGATTGCATCGCTATCTGACGAGACAACAACTCAATGCGGTCTTGCGTCTCCATAATGGTTTGAGAACTTGAAAATTTAGCCAAATTGGCATATTTATCATGCCCGCCGATACCACTTGCCCAAACAGATTCATCAATCGGATTCATATTAAACATCCGCCGATAAACGCCATTTGACCGTTGGTGTAGGCTTTCCACAGCCTTATCCATGGTTTCAACATGCTTTTGCAAAGCATTGTATTTGAACCCCAATTGTTCAATTTCTCTATTTTTTACCTGAATCTCTGCTGATGGAAACAACTGTTGAAACAGAGGATAGCAGAGCATAGAAGTCACAACAAAAGCAGAAAAAAGCCCAGAAATTTTAATAAGTCTGTCTTTCCAATTGATGTCAATTTGCTCAAACTGTAAAGTCTGTTTGTTGTAAATATATTTTTCTTTCATTAAATTTGGTTGAGACTGCATAGTTAGCACGACCATGACAGCTATGAAAAAATGTGTCCTTTCGATAAAAATCAAGCAAAACTACGACCAATTTTTTAGAACGATTGAAATGTCAACAACAAATTCAAAATTACAGTCGTTTTTTTAACTGATTCTTAACAATTTTAAAAAGCAATAAAAAGGATAAATCAACGAACTCGAATAGAGTCGTGTGTGGTTGGTTTTGGTGAGTTATGTAGCTTTCAACTAATTTTGTTGATGCTTTAAAAGATAAATTTCAAGCAAATTGTTTGGCAAAAATACGAACAAATTTCGTAAATTGAGCAAACTTCATGAAGTTTTTATTATTTCTTAAATGCTTTGCGATATTCTGTTGAAAAACAGCCGTTTGGTAAAAACCTGCTTTTCTAAAATCAAATTTGCAACTTTATACCCCCCTCAGTATAAACCGTCGTATTCGTATAATAAAGACTAATTTTTCATCTATTTTCAAAAAACAGGTGTTTTAACAAGGATAAAGACGTATCTTTGCGGCGTTTTTTAAAGAAGTTGAATGATTCATGGCTAAATTGGTAAATGGTTATATTGTTAATGAAAATTGATAATAAACGCTCCTCTAACCCAACAACCATCTATCAATCAAACCATAAATATTTTAACAATAAAATTTCTCAATGCAGAACATCCGCAACATCGCGATTATTGCCCACGTTGACCACGGTAAAACGACCCTCGTTGACAAAATGATTCTTATCGGAAAGCTTTTCCGTGACAACGAACAGACTGGCGAACTCCTCCTCGATAACAACGACTTAGAGCGTGAACGTGGTATCACTATCACTTCTAAAAACGTGTCAATTCGTTATAAAGACCACAAAATCAACATCATCGATACTCCTGGTCACAGTGACTTCGGTGGTGAAGTTGAACGCGTATTAAATATGTGTGATGGTGTATTGCTTTTAGTGGATGCTTTTGAAGGGGCTATGCCTCAAACGCGTTTCGTATTGCAAAAAGCACTTCAATTGGGTTTGAAACCGATTGTCGTTGTCAACAAAGTTGATAAAGAAAACTGTACGCCTGATATCGTTCACGAACAAGTTTTCGACTTGATGTTCGCACTCGAAGCGAATGACAATCAGTTGGATTTCCCAGTCGTTTTCGGTTCAGCACGTAACAACTGGATGAGTCCAGATTGGAACAAACAAACAGAAGATATTACTTATTTGCTCGACCAAATCATTCTTCACATCCCACCACCACAGGCGGATATTGAAGGTGGTGTTCAGATGTTGATAACATCTTTGGACTACTCGAAATATATTGGTCGTATTGCTATTGGTCGTTTGCGCCGTGGTGTTTTGCGTCCAGGCATGAACATTTCACTTATCAAACGCGATGGTACGATTCAAAAAAGCCGTATCAAAGAACTTTATACCTTTGAAGGTATGGGCAAAGTGAAAGCTGACGAAGTTGTGGCTGGTGATATTTGTGCGATTGTCGGTATCGAAGGTTTTGAAATTGGCGACTGCGTTGCAGATTTCGAAAACCCAGAAGGTCTCGGCACTATCACGATTGACGAGCCAACAATGAGTATGGCTTTTACCATTAATGACTCGCCGTTCTTTGGTCAAGAAGGAAAATATGTGACAAGCCGTCACATCAAAGACCGTTTGTTCAAAGAATTGGAGAAAAACCTTGCGCTACGCGTTGAAGAAACAGACTCTGCCGATACGTTCCAAGTCTTTGGTCGTGGTGTTTTACATTTGTCGGTTTTGATTGAAACAATGCGTCGTGAAGGTTACGAGTTGCAAATTGGTCAACCACAAGTTATTACCAAAGTGATTGATGGTAAAAAACATGAACCTATCGAGGAATTGAATATTGACGTTCCTGATGAAAAAAGTAGTACAGTTATTGACTATGTGACACGCCGTAAAGGTCAAATGTTGTCTATGGTGCCAAAAGGCGACCGTATGATTATGCAATTTGAAATTCCTTCACGTGGCATCATCGGTATGCGTTCGACTTTGTTGACTTTGTGTCAAGGTGAAATCATTATGACACACCGTTTCATCGAGTTCCAACCGTATAAAGGTGAAATCCCAAGCCGTCAAAATGGTTCTTTGATTTCAAAAGAAACGGGTAACGCCATTCCTTTCTCTATCTTCAACTTACAAGACCGTGGTACGTTCTTCGTTGAAGCGAATGCAAAGGTTTATACAGGTATGGTTGTTGGCGAAAATTCACGCCCGGGAGACTTAGTTGTAAACGTAACGGTGACGAAACAATTAACAAATATGCGTTCAAGTGGTACTGACGAGAAAACACGCTTGACGCCACCTCGCAAATTCTCTTTGGAAGAAGCTTTGGAATACATCCAAGAAGACGAACTTGTGGAAGTAACACCACAATCTATCCGTCTTCGTAAAGTTTTGTTGGACGAAAGCAGCCGCAAACGTGGTAAAAAAGTAGAATTCGCTTAAAAAAGCACAATAAACCCTCAATATACTGAGGGGTATAAAAATAAAAAGCCAGGCTTAGAAGTGATTCTAAGTTTGGCTTTTTTTTTGTTTGATATTTCTCAAAAGGCTAAAAAAACAGTAAAAACAAGCTTATTATTGACCTAAAACCAAAACTATTGAGTAGATTTGTTACCTAAAACTAAAAAAATGAAATCACCATTTCCGGGCATGAACCCATCTCCGCCTGCCTTTTTGGAAGAAGATTGGACGTGGATAAAAGAAATTATTGATGCACATAAAATGAATAAAATCTCATAAAACAGGAATGTCGAAGTAAGAGACTTACTTCGACATTCCTGTTTTATAGAGTAATTTTTAAGTAGTTTGCTTTAAATAAAATGGAAAGCCCTTGCCTCTTGTTTTTTGCCTTTTGCCTACTTTTCAATGCCCTTTTACCTCTTTCTGAATCTTCTCCGCATCTTCTTTCATCAAATATTCAATCACTTCTTCAAGTTGTTTTGCTTCGATATTTTTAGAGCGAATGATTTTATTTTCATCTAAAACATAGATTTGTGGCGTGGTTTCGACATTATAAAGCGTTTTATAATGAGAAATCATATAGGGGTCAACGGTATTGATAAAATCACCAAAACCTTTTTCTTTGACATATTTCCAACATTCAGGCATTTTGTCGGGTCCGACGTAGGTACAAACAGCTGCCACTTTTACATCCCAGTTTTTCTCTTTTGCTTTCTTAAAAAACTCCACTAAAAAAGGTGATTGTTTTTGACAATGTCCACAATCAGGGGCAAAAAAGAACAAAACAGTATATTTTGCCTTGATTTCAGACAAACTAATCATCGTATTGTCTTCTTTAAATGTCTTGATTTCAGGAGCTTTTTTTCCAATCAAAATAGGCTCTAATTTATGGGCATTTTGAAGAATTTTCTCTCTGTTTTCTTTTTCAATAAAGTCATCAGCCAAGCCTGTTTCAATGTATTTTTTGGCTAAATGCACATAAATGCCGTCGAAACCCACGAGGTTAGATTTCGCATATTTGTTCAAAAATTGGACAAAATAGAACTGAAACGTCTCTTTTGAAGGCTTCATCGCATCTAACATTCTGTAACAAGATTCTGCAATTGAGTCAGGATGTTGCGGCGTGAGTTTTTCAATATAATAATCAATCCGTTGTTGCAAAACAGGTGTTCTCAAAAGCGCAGGATTACCCAATTCAAAATTGTCAAAACAATGCTCTTTGTAGTAATAATATTGAGCCAATTGTTTTTTATCCCCCTCTTTGATATCGTCAAAAGAAGGCATGTCTATTTCAATCGCTGATTTTATAAGCACAGCCGAAACGGATGTCGGATTTTTCTTTGCCAAATCCCATTGATACCCCTTCACTTCTTTATCTAAATCAGCAAACTTCTTCATCGAGGCGACCGAATCCCTTACTTTCAAAGCACCCGCCGCTTCTGCATCTTTGCGTTTGGCTGATAGAAATTTCATATAATTATAAAACAGTTCATTGTCTTTTGAGCCTTTCAAAGTGGCATCATAATAAGGCAAAGCCACAGAAGTCGTCAAAGAAAAATGTTGTTCCTTGTCATTCACCATGATTTGGAAATAGTTGTCTTTTGTATTGACAACAATCAGATAAACGCCAGAAGGCAGTTTTTTCTCTTTTCTGAAAGTAAACAAATTTGCTTGTTTATCAAAAACTGCCGTATCCGCCAAATAGGTTTGTCCGCCCATTTGATAACCCAAGTACAGCGTATCGCTTGTATAATCCGTTAATTTGACTTTAATTTCATAGCCATCATCACTGTTTGTCCGAGCGAGAACGGTATTGTGTAAAGTAAAAATAGTGAGTCCTGTTAGGAAAAGTTTTATCAAGTCGTTCTTCATTGACTATAATTTTTATAAATTTTAATGATTTTGAGAAATTTTTAAGCGTTTATACTGAGGGAGTGCTAAAATGCTACAAATTTGAGAAGTTTTAAACAATAACGTATGTTTTTAAGTTTTCATTAACGTGTTGAAAAGAAAATGATTGTTTTTTTATGAAACAATATGCTTCATTATACTTTTAACTACTTTTGCGGTTCATTTATGATTAAAAAAATAGGTTACATATTATTTGCCCTCTGGTTAGTCACCATTATTTCCAGCAACGTGCTTTGGACAATCAAGACCTTGAACGCAGGTTTACCCTTAGTGTTTTCCAAAAAAGAACTAAAACATAAGAAGCCTGACCCTAATGACGCAGAAAACAAGAAAAAGTCAACAGAGGAAGACAATTCTGAACAAAAATCAGAAAATGAAGACACCGACAATTTCTTTGAGTTCCATAAAAATCATCAAACCACTTTCATTTATTTAGGTGCAGCCTATTTGAAAAACGCTATCCACATTGCAGATGAACACTTTATTTGCACATTTTCTATTGACTTAGAAAGTCCACCACCTGAGGCTTAGACCGTCCATTCTTCATTTTTACTATTTAATGGTGTTACTGGCATTGCCAGTACAGTTGTTTCGGCTTTGGCTTTTTTGTCATTTTGAGCGCAGCGAAAAAATCTGTTTTTCTTTGAAAAACATCATCGTTTTAGTACATTTAGATTCTTTCACTGCGTTCAGAATGACAAAAACTGATTGTTGTTTTCCAAAGCGAAAATAACTGTTGTCATTAATATTCCAAACCTTATTATGCTGATTTTCAGTATTTTATCATTGCATTATTGCCCATCTTTAAAATAATATATACTTTCAAACAATGAAATTATCAACATTGAAAAACGATATTCCAGCGAGTATCGTCGTCTTTTTAGTTGCCCTCCCTTTATGTTTAGGCATTGCATTAGCATCGGGCGCACCATTATTATCAGGTGTCATTTCAGGCATTATCGGCGGCATTGTCGTCGGTCTGTTAAGCCATTCTCAAACCAGCGTGAGTGGCCCTGCGGCAGGGCTTGCAGCGGTTGTTTTATCCGCCATAACCCAGTTGGGTTCATTCGATATATTTTTAACGGCAGTGCTTATTGCAGGTATTATACAATTGATAATGGGCTTTGCAAAGACTGGTTTTATCGCCAATTATATTCCTTCAAACGTTATCAAAGGGCTTTTGGCAGCGATTGGTATTATTTTGATATTAAAACAAATACCACATGCTTTTGGCTACGATAAAGATGCCGAAGGTGAATTTTCCTTTTTTCAAGCGGACGGTGAAAACACCTTTTCAGAGCTTTTAAGCATCTTCAATTTCATTACGCCTGGCGCATTGATAATCAGTCTTTTATCTATTATGATATTGGCATTTTGGGACAAAACGCCTTTGAAAAAGTTTAAATTTTTTCCAGCAGCCTTGTTCATTGTCATATTTGGTGTCGCTTTGAATCAGTTTTTCATGGCTTTTGCACCCACCTTAGTCATCGGGCAAACGCATTTGGTTAATTTGCCACCTATTGATTTTGGTCATTTATCCACCTATTTTCATGTGCCAAATATTGCATCATTTGGCGACCACCATGTTTGGGTAGTCGGTCTGACCATAGCCATCGTTGCCTCTTTGGAAACCTTATTGAACATCGAAGCTGTTGACAATATTGACCCGCACAAACGCCAAACGCCACCCAATCGGGAATTGGTTGCGCAAGGTGTCGGCAATATTTTAGCGGGTTTGTTTGGCGGCATACCTGTCACTTCGGTCATTGTGAGAAGTTCTGTCAATATCCATTCAGGTAATGAATCAAAATTATCGGCTATTTTACACGGTTTTTTCATGTTATTGAGCGTTTTGGCATTGGGCCCCATACTCAATATGATTCCTTTGGCTTCATTGGCAGCCATACTATTAATGACGGGTTATAAATTAACAAAAGTGTCGCTGTTCAAGGAAATGTATAAAAAAGGATGGCATCAGTTCATACCTTTTATATCAACGATTTTAGCTATCGTATTCACCGATTTATTGATAGGCATTCTGTTTGGTTTGTTCATCAGTGGTTTCTTTTTGTTGCGTGACAATTACAGAAATCCATTTGTCCTTGAAAAAGACCAATTGCACATTGGCGAAGTCATCCGTTTAGAATTGGCTGACCAAGTCTCTTTTTTGAACAAAGCCTCGATAAAAGATACATTATGGGATGTACCTGAAAATGGAAAAGTCCTGATTGATGCGACCAAATCAGACTTTATTGACGATGATGTTTTGGAGGTTATCAATGATTTTAAAACAGTTGTCGCCCCTGAAAGGAATATAAAACTCAATATCATTGGGCTAAGAGACAAATACCAACTGTCTGACCACATCCAATTCGTAACGGTTCTCGATAAAGAAACGCAGCAAAATTTGAAGCCAATAGAAGTAATTGATTTGTTGAAAGCAGGAAATGACCGTTTTGTCAATGGTAAATGGAACGAAAAGCATTTCCGTCATCAAGTAAATGCGACCTCAATGGGTCAAAATCCTATGGCTGTCATCATCAGTTGCATTGATTCACGGACTTCGCCTGACATCATTTTTAATGCAGGTATTGGTGATTTGATTTCGATTCGCATTGCAGGCAGCGTCATAAATCCAGAAATCACAGGCAGTGTTGAATTAGCCGTTCAAGAAATTCATTCAAAACTCATTGTCATTATCGGACACTCAAATTGTGGGGCAATTAATGCTGCCGTACATCAACTTAAAGACCATAATATCGCTACAATCACATCAAAAATTGATAAAGCGATTGTTCAATGTGGTTGCAAAGCATCGGAGGTGGACACCACAAACAATGATTTAATGGAACGTATCACGCAACAGAATACCCAAAACTCGATTTCAGAATTGCTTGAACAAAGCCCTTATTTGAGGGAGTTGATTCAAAATGAGGAAGTCGGTATCGTATCGGCTTATTATGATACAAAAACGGGTCTTGTTCAGTTTGAAAAAATTACACAACTAAAAGCAGATGCGCTTAGTTAAATTTGTTTCAAGCTAATTTTATGACTATTTTTCAGACCACAGATGACACGGATTTGACTGGTTTTCACTGATTTTTCTTTATATCTGTACGAAACAAAAGAAATAATCAGTGAAAACCAGTCAAATCAGTCTAATCTGTGGTCTCCAAATCTACTTCTTGTTCAGCAACTTGCACTTCATTTTTGAAAATACTAAAAATCGTCTTCCCATAATTACGCACCTGAAACAAATGCGGATGCGCTTTAAAACTATGATTCGGATTATGTTCCAAAACAAACCAACCATCCCCCCTCAGTAATTTCTTCGCAAATATCTTATCTGGAATAGAATCCAAACCCGCCAAACCATAAGGAGGTCCTGCAAAAATATAGTCAAATTGCTCATAAGCCGCCGATATAAATTTGAACACATCGCCTTGAATAATACGTAAATTGTCTTCAATTTCTAACTTTTTCGTCGTTTCACGCACAAAACGAACGGCGGGTGCATGTTTATCCACATACGTCACATCGGTACAACCTCGTGAAATAAATTCATACGTATGATTGCCCGTACCACCAAACAAGTCTAAGACCTTAATATCTTCAAAATCAAACGTATTGTTCAAAATATTAAAAAGCCCTTCTTTGGCAAAGTCCGTTGTCGGGCGTGTAGGCCAATTGTCGGCAGGTGGATAAAAGCGACGACCTTTAAATTTTCCAGAAATGATTCTCATGCTATTAAAACTGTAATTTTTATTTCATTAAAACAACTATTTGTCCCTTCATAAAGACATAGCCACAAAAGTACGTCTATTTTTTCTCATTCCGACCCCCTCAGTAATTCTGCCCATTTTTGAATAAAAAAGCGCAAATATCCTTGAAAGTTGCCCGATTTGAAAAACATTGACAAGCGAAGTTTGTTAACCACTTATCAAAACGTACATTTGCGCCGCAATTTCGGAGTTGGTTATTGATTATTAGGGATTGGTTATTGGAAAATTGGTTATTAGTTTTTACTAATCCCCAAAAACGAATAACCAATCCCTAATAATCAATAACCAATTCAGACACGTTAAATAATTAAAAATCAATGCTTTATGGCTATTGTGAAATTCACTTTTGAAGATAAAAAACTCAAACCCAAAACAGTTGAAGTCGAAGCGGGCTATTCCATTTTGGAACTGACAGAAGACCACGACATACATTTGAACCACAACTGTGGTGGTGTCTGTGCTTGCTCAACTTGCCATGTTTACGTTTTAGCAGGAGAAGACTTTTTAGAAGAAATCAGCGACAAAGAAGAAGATTTCATTGACCGCGCACGCAATCCACGCATAGAATCTCGTCTCGCTTGCCAATGCGTCATCCTTGAAGACGATGCAGTGGTAGAAATTGAAGTGCCAGACCAAAGTGGCATCATCGGTCACGAACATTAATCTTAACAAAAATGGAAGTAAAACCTTACGAAGTGGACGGCAGCAAGAAGCAGCAAGTGTCCAAAATGTTTGACAACATCGCAGGTAACTACGATTTTTTAAATCATTTTTTATCGCTCAATATGGACAAAACATGGCGGCGAAAAATGATAGCTGAACTCGTTTCGCTTAAGCCAAACTATGTTTTAGATGTCGCTACTGGAACGGCTGATGTTGCGATAAACACGATCAAACAGTTGAAAATAAAGGACTTAACCATTAAAGGTGTAGATATATCTGCCGAAATGTTGAATATTGGACGGCAGAAAATAAGCAAAGAAGGTCTTACAGAAAGGATAGAATTGACTCTCGGCGATTCGGAGCAATTGCCCTACGAAGGCAATAAATTCGACGCTGTGACCGTTGCTTTTGGTGTACGCAATTTTGAAAACTTGGAACGAGGATTGCAGGAAATGCATCGTGTACTGAGGGGGGGAGGGAAATTAGTTGTATTGGAGTTTTCAAAACCCACAATGTTCCCTTTTCGCCAGTTATACAATTTTTATTTCAAGTACATTTTGCCCATAATCGGCAAGTTGACATCGAAAGACAATCGGGCTTACACGTATTTATATGAGTCCGTTCAAGCTTTCCCCGATGGAGATAAATTTATAACCGTTTTGAATAAAATTGGATTTAAAGACATACAATGCAAACCTTTAACGCTCGGCATTTGCTCCATTTACATCGGCTACAAGCCCTAAAAAACAAATTGCCATTGGCTTTTTGTCTCCTATTTTTTGTGCTTTCTCCTTTTTTACTGAGGGGTCAAGCGGTAGGTCGGGGCAACTACAATTTCCTCGATTTTCAGAATCGAAATTACTACTTCGGCATTACTTTGGGCTATAACAAGTCTGATTATCGGGTATTCAGAGGTAAAAATTTTATTTTGAATGACAGCATTGCAGGAATTGAATCTATCAAAGGCCCTGGATTTAACTTACAAATTATCAGCAACTTACGCATTGGCGATAATTTCGATATCCGTTTTCTACCCGGCTTCTCTTTTGCCGAAAGAGACCTTCAATACGACCCAACACGTAAAAACAAAGCAGACTATTTAAATAAAATAGAATCCGTTTTTGTCGAATTACCTTTCCATGTCCGCTATAAATCTGCGCCTTACCACGACAAACGTTTGTTTGTTATGGCGGGCATAAAATACAGTTACGATATTCAATCCAAAAGTCGTGGACGGCAGTTGAGCCAATATGCTCGGATTTCACCTACCGATTATCAAGCAGAATTTGGCGTAGGTATCCAGATGTTTTTTCCTTATTTTATCTTTTCACCTGAATTTAAAGTCTCACATGGCTTAGGCAATATGTTGATTTATAATCGTGAAATCAGAGATGCGACGGCTATTGAAAAATTGATGTCTCGTACTTTTACACTTTCATTGCATTTTGAAGGATAGTCTTTTTGTCCTTCTGAACTCATAAACAAAAAAGCCGATATTTCAATGTGAAATATCGGCTTTTTTGTTTATTTGAATTACCAAATTCTGTTAATTACTGTATTTTCAAAATATTGGTCAAAAATTTCATCAATTCCAACAACATCAATTTTTTCTGTCAAAGCCTGAGCTATGATAATCCTATCGAATGGGTCACGGTGAAAAAGAGTAAGATTTTTAACAAAAAGAGCATGGTGAATGTTAATATCTAATAATTCAAACCGATTTGCTAATAAGATATTTTGTAAATCCTTTAAATCGAATTTCAATTCTAATTTACCTAAATTCTTTTTTATCGCCATTTCCCATATACAAGCGACACTTACTATTTTTTCATTTTGGGGATTTTCAATAGCTTCAATGGCTACTTTCGAGAGTTTATCATCTCCATTGGCAAACCAAATTAGTGCGTTAGTATCTAAAAGCAATCTCATAATGGTATCTTTTGATTTAAAATAAATATTTACATATAGTTTTCAAAATCCCCTAATGGTTCATCAAAATCATCAGACATTAAAAATTGTCCTTTCATGAAACCAAATTTCGGCAACGGCTCTTCTAATAAAGCCATTGAATTATCATCAATTTGATACTTATTAAGCACATTTGTCGTATCAATTGAATCTTTTTTTGATTGAAAGTTGACCTTAAACTTTTTAAAAATCTCAACTAATGTAGCACGGTCATTCATATCAAATTCGATAGTCATTACTTCTTTATCCATAATATCCATATTTTTATACAAATTTATGCTAAAAAATGTGAAAGTAAAATGTGAGTCTCTAAAATTTCACCACCTTAGTATACACCGCTTGTTTATCCGTTTTCAATTTCAACAAATAAACACCTTTGGGCATATCAACTACTTGATAAGTGCTGCGATACCCCCCCTCAGTATAAACGGCATTTTTCACCAAAATCTGAACCAATTTACCCGCCACATCAAATAACTCAATATCAACATTTGATTTTTCAGTTAAATAGTATTGAACAGTTATATTATCATCAAAAGGGTTTGGAAAACATTGAAAATCAATAATTTGTGAAGGGTCATTGATGCCATTTGGTCGCAAATCAATATTCCTTAAAATGGTATCACGTCCACATTCATTGATCGCTATAAGCCGTATTGAGTATATTTTTCTTTCTAAATAACGGTGTGTAGGACTCAAAGAGAAGTCACTTAAACCATCACCAAAATCCCAAATCATGGTAAATGAACCTGTTGTGGTACTTTGAAAACGGATAAACAAACCGTTGCTGTCTCTGACCCAAGTAAAATCGGCTTTGGGTGCAGAAGAAACTTCTACATATTCAATTTTGCGATTTGTATGCACGCCTTGCGTATTGCGTACTTCCAAAGCCACATCGTATTTTCCACTTTGGCGATAGACAACGGACGGATTTTTTTCAGTCGAAACAGCAGGTGTACCACCATCAAAACGCCATAAATAACTTGTCGCATCAGCCGCATTTTCAGAGAATTTAACGGTCAAAGGGGGACAGGTTTTGCGTGTATCAGAGCCAAAAGAGGCTACTGGTGGCTGTGTCAAAAGAGAATCTTCGCTCAAAAAAATGGGTGTTATACTGAGGGGTATATTTTGGGTCGTAATGGAAGTCGCCCTTCTATCTTCACAAAACGACCACTCTCTTTTGTATAAACGATTGATTGACAAACTATTAGGAAATGAAAATAAACTACTACCCCATTCCGACAAATCATCTGTTGCTTTTGCCCACAATACATAAGTATATTTTTCAGCTTTGTTTTTGAAAGCAGCACCACGCACCGTTAAGGGCAAATTGAGCAAGCGCGTGCGAACTGAATCATAAGTCAAACCAAATAAAATTTCGCTAACCGTTTTGAACGCGAAGCCTTCAATATTAGCCGTTCTGTTATAGGGTGTTGATGTTAATTTTTGATACAAACCCATCACTTGGCTGCCATCATTGGCTTCTGACAAGGTGCTTTCTTCCGAAATACTTTTGATATTCATCTGAGCAATACCGTTTGTGGCGGCTGTTACATAACTCTTTATGATAAAGTTTTTTTGGATGTCATCAGAGCCGAAATTCATGTCTCCTAATGGTTTACGCGGTACATTTATTTCTCCTATAATAAATTTTTTCTTTGGCGAACGCAAACCGTCATAACCATAATTTTTTAATACTGATTGCAAAGAGTCACGTTGACGCGTTATGCTTGAAATAGCGGCATCGGAATTTCTTTTATAAACCACTTTCCCAACGGCAGGGTCATAAGCCGACAACGAACCGTCAAAATGTGGAAAAACATTATAAGAAACGGCATCAAAATACGCCCCACCACCCAAAGGATACTGAGGGGTCGCCGAACCGTCCGAAGGGTTGTCAGTGTTTCGACAAACTGCATCGAGGAAACTCGCAAAGCCAGAACCCGAATAGACGACAAATGCCGAAGGATCTTCTAGTTTGATAACCTCATAAGCAATCCGCATCATGCGCACCAAATGTTGAATCGGTGCTTTTGTGCCTAATTCGCAAGGGTCAGGATTATTTTGCCACCAATTGTGTTGCCAATTTTGAGGTTTCCAACCATTTTTGCCTTCAATATCCCAACCAGGCGTATCCCAAACTTCCCAAAATTTTACTTCATTTTTGTACAATTTGACCAAATCAAAAACATAACGAGCGAAATAATTGGTGTCATTGACAATCGTTCCGTTCGCACCTCCGTCAAAAATATCGGTGTACATATTCTTAAAAAAAGAAGATTGTTCTGAATAACAATAAAAATTTGGGTCACGGTGTTCGGCATCGGGCCCGCCCAAAGTCAACACAATGTCTTGTAAATCAAGGTTTTGATAATGTTGGAAAGTTCGCTTACGTACATCTGCACCCCAAAATTTTGTAAAATATTCAGGCAAACTTGTTCGTAATGA
>JANLQI010000483.1:0-10136 GCA_031367705.1 Saprospiraceae bacterium
GACGAACTGCTTTATTTGGCATTGGGTCGAAATCTCGATTGGGGCTATGCTTCCGTTCCCGCAGGAATTGGTTTTTGGGCGTGGTTTGGCGACAGTATTTTAGGCGGTTCAGTGTTTGCAATTCGATTCATAACGACTTTATTCGGTACAGCTACTGTGCTGTTAACAGGTTTGATGGCAAAGGAAATGTTGCCTCAAAAGGACATGTCAAACAGCAAAACAGGCAATTTTGCTCTATTTATTGTGGGTTTGTCGGGTTTGGTTTCGGGTGCTTTTCTACGTCCAAGTATGTTATTTATGCCCGTTGTGTTCGATATTTTTTACTGGACACTGCTCTGTTGGCTTTTTTTAAAATTCATCAATTCTGAAAAATCGTCTTGGTTGTTGTGGTTTGGCGCAGTTTCGGGCTTGGGTTTACTCAATAAATACAGCGTGCTGATATTCTTATTCGCTATGTTACCAGGCGTTTTGTTGCCTAAAAATCGCCAAATTTTCACTAATAAAAACCTTTATATCGCTGTTGCACTTGCGCTGCTGATTTTTTCGCCCAATATCGGTTGGCAAGCCACGCATCAATTTCCTGTGTTTCGCCATATAAGTGAATTGGCGGCAACGCAGTTTACTCATGTCTCTTATAGTGGCTTTTTTGGCGACCAAATACTGTTTTTTTTACCTGCCTTACCTGTGTGGTTGAGCGGATTGTATTTTTTATTGTTTCATAAAGAAGCGGCTCAATGGCGCATTTTTGGGTTAATGTACCTTGTTGTTATGGGCATTTTATTGTTTTTTAGTGCAAAAAGCTACTATTCCTTGGGCGCGTATCCTGTATTGATAGCGGCAGGTGCAGCATTTTTAGAACGCGTAACGACCGACCAAAGAACATGGGTGCGCTATGCCTTATCTGCCTTTATGCTCTTCGTTGGGTTGATAGCTTTACCTGCTGCTTTGCCCTTGTTTTTACCTGAAAAAGAAGCAGAATTTATTAAAAAGTTGACAATAATCCCCGGTTTCAAAGAGGCTTTACGGTGGGAAAATGGACAATATTATGCCTTGCCACAGGATTTTGCCGATATGCTGGGTTGGGAGGAATTGGCAAAAAAAACGGGCGAAGTTTGGCAAAATATTCCCGATAAATCCACGGTTGCCATTTATGCCGAAAGTTATGGTCAAGCAGGAGCAATTGAGCATTTTGCTAAAAAACAAGGCGTGAAAAAGGTCTTGAGTTTTTCCGATAACTTCCGTTACTGGCTGCCCGATTCTTTGCCGAGTAATTTCCAAACTTTGATATATGTAAACGATGAATTAGGTGATGATATGCCTACTTTTTTTCAAAAAATAGAAAAAGTTTGGGAATTGGACATGCCATTGTCTCGACAACATGGCGACCAAATTTATCTGTGTCAATACCCGACTCCTGCCTTTTTTGAGCGCATGGGAACGGCTATTAAACACGCCAAAAATGATGAAGAAATTGATAGATAAAGGACAAAACGTTGAATTTTTCAGCAAACAACAACGGTATAAAATGAAGCATTTTTACAAAGGTTTTCTCATCTTTTTAAGCATTTTATGGAGCGATTCCAATGCTTTTAGCCAAATCAAACTGCCCCGTTTGATTAGTGACGGCATGGTTTTACAAAGTGACCAAAAGATAAAATTATGGGGTTGGGCATCGCCAAATGAAGCCATTACGCTTCAATTTGACAACAAAACCTACAAAACTCAAGCAGATGCGGCAGGAAAATGGACTTTGCCTTTGCCACCGCACAAAGCGGGTGGCGTGTATGATTTGGTTTTTAAAGGTAAAAATGACATAAAAGTCAGCGATGTCCTATTTGGCGATGTGTGGTTGTGCAGCGGTCAATCCAACATGGTGATACCTATGGAAAGAGTTAAGGAAAAATACGGCGATGAAATAGCAGCGGCGAACTACCCCGACATCCGTTTCTTTTTTATTCCAACGGTGACAAATCTGCAAAAACCACAAGAAGACCTGCCTTCGGGTGTGTGGAAAAAAGCGAATCCCACGGACGTTTTGACTTTTTCAGCTATCTCTTATTTTTTTGCTAAAACACTTTATGACAAATATAAAATACCCATCGGTTTAATCAATCCAAGCGTTGGCGGCACGCCGATTGAAGCATGGATTAGCGAAGAAGGCTTGAAAAATTTTGATGATTTGACTAAAATTATTCAAAGGAATAGAGAGACAGCTTTAATAAAGTCCTTGATACCCCCCTTGAGTGATAATAGCACCATCACGCAAGGCGTGACAGTACAACAACCGAAAACAACCGATATTGGCTTAAAAGAAAAATGGTTTGACCCCAATTACACGCCCAAAGGTTGGCGCAACATCAACATTCCAGGCTATTGGGAAGACCAAGGCATCAAGGATTTGAACGGCGTGGTCTGGTATCGCAAAGACATAGACGTTCCTGCAAATATGGTAGGCGTTCCTGCAAAACTGTTTATGGGTCGCATCGTGGACGCTGATGTGGCGTATATCAATGGCGTTCAAGTCGGCAACATCACCTATCAATATCCGCCACGACGTTACAATGTCGAGGCAGGAGTATTAAAAGTTGGTAAAAATACAATCGTAATAAAAGTCACCAATTTTGGCGGAAAAGGCGGTTTTGTACCTGATAAAACCTATTTTTTAACGGCTAATGGTCAAAATATTGACTTAAAAGGCGATTGGCAATATAAAGTTGGGGAGGTGTTTGAGCCGATAAAAGGCGGTGGCGGCGGTGGTTTTTCTGCCCAAAATCAACCTTCTGCTTTGTTCAATGCCATGACTGCACCTGTTGTGCCTTTGCCAATTAAAGGCGTTTTATGGTATCAAGGTGAAAGTAATACTGGCAATCCAGCACCTTATGCGGACTATTTAAAAGCCTTGATAAACGACTACCGTAAGCAGTGGCAACAGCCAAATTTGCCGTTTTTATACGTCCAATTAGCCAATTTTTTGGATGTCAATTACCTCCCAACGGAAAGTTCATGGGCTGAATTGCGGGAGGCGCAGCTTTTGGCTTTGGCGTTGCCGAATACAGGCATGGCTGTTACCACCGACTTAGGCGAATGGAACGATATTCACCCCCTCAGTAAAAAGCCGATTGGCGAGCGTTTGGCATTGGCTGCTCAAAATATAGCCTATAATGATAAAACGATTGAGTATTCGGGTCCAATTTTTAAAGCAGCAACGATTGAAAATAATCAAATACGCTTGACTTTTGACCATATTGGTACTGGTTTGATGTCAAAAGACGGAGAGGATTTGCGGTGGTTTGCGATAGCGGGTTTTGATAAAAAATTCGTTTGGGCAAAAGCCGTGATTGAAAACAATGAAATTCTCGTTTCAAGCGACCGTGTGCCGACCCCTCAGTATGTGCGCTATGCGTGGCAAGACAATCCAGATGGGGCAAATTTGTACAATAAAGAAGGTTTGCCTGCTTCCCCTTTCACCACCGAGCTCAATACTTTAGACCCGAATAAAATTTGGCAAGGTAAAAAATGCGCGGTTGTCCTGACCTATGACGATGCCCTCAATGTACACCTCGACAATGCTATTCCGCTATTGGATTCTTCGAGCATGAAAGGTACTTTTTATTTAATTGGTACTGCTGATGCGACTAAAAGGCGCATAAAAGATTGGCGTAAAGCGGCTCAAAATGGGCATGAATTGGGCAACCACACCCTGTTTCACCCTTGCGATGCCTCAAAAAACGGACGCAGTTGGCTTACGCCCGAACGTGATATGAGCAAATACAGCGTCCAACGCATGACCGATGAAATCAAAGCGACCAATGTCTTACTGGAGGCGATTGATGGTAAAAAACAGCGCACTTTCGCCTACACTTGTGGCGATATGAACATTGGCGGTGTGAATTTTATGGATAGTTTGCACAACGATTTTGTCGCTGCAAGAGCCGTCCGTCAAGAAATGCACCCCTTCAGTGAAGTGGATTTATACAACGTGGATTGTTATGCCATAAATGGCGAAACAGGCGCGCAAATGATTGATTTGGTGAAAAAAGCAAGGGATTCAGGTAAATTATTGGTGTTTTTATTTCACGGTGTTGGTGGCGAACATAGTATCAATGTGGATTTACAAGCGCATCGAGAATTGCTTTATTTTTTAAAAAATAATGAAAACGATATATGGATTGCACCGATGATTGAGGTGGCGGAGCATGTGAAGAAATTTCAAGCAAAGCAAAGCAAATAATAACCTTTTTTGTCATTCTAAACACAGTGAAAAAGTCTAAATGATTGAATAACAATAATTTATAAGGTTTTTTCACTGCGTTCAGAATGAAAAAAAAATTACGCATTACTAAACAACTCGATAATGAAACAAATCATCACCTTTTTTGCACTGCTTTTGACAGTCGGTCAAACGAATGCCCAACAGCCACAGCGCACACCCGAACAGGACAGTGCCATCGCCCGTATGCAACGCAAAACGCAAGCAGACCACAAAGCCATGCTTGACCTTTTAGGTATCAAATCCTTGCGACAAGGTGCAAACGGCAGCAACCCGAATGCACCCAATGCCGCCAATTATGATGAGGCAAAGGCAAACCCTTTTCCTAAATTGCCTGAAGCCTTGGTTTTAAAAAATGGACAAAAGATAATAACGGCAACGGATTGGTGGCACAAACGCCGCCCCGAAATCGTCGAAGATTTTGATAGAGAAATTTATGGCAGAATGCCCAAAAACACCCCCTCAGTAAAATGGGAGGTTTTGAGCGAAATAGACACCATGAACGGCGATTTTCCTATAAAACTCAAGCGTTTGGTTGGTCATGTGGACAATTCGAGCTATCCGCAAATCAAAGTGGATATTGAATTGATGGTGGCAACGCCCGCCAAAGCGACGAAACCCGTTCCGATTATTATGGAATATTCGTTCCGTTTTCCGCCAGGTTTTAGAATGCCGCCACCACCGCCGACGAGTCAACCGCAACCCGTCAATTGGCAGCTTCAGCTTTTGGCAAAAGGTTGGGGATATGCCCAAATTATTCCAACCACTTATCAAGCCGACAACGGTGCAGGTTTGACCGAAGGCATCATCGGTTTGATGAACAAAGGTCAAAACCGCAAAGCCGATGATTGGGGTTCGCTCCGTGCTTGGGCTTGGGGTGCCAGCCGTGCCTTAGATTATTTTGAAACAGATAAAAACGTTGATGCTAAAAAAGTAGGCATCACAGGACATTCCCGCTACGGCAAAGCCGCCCTTGTGACAATGGCTTATGACGCGCGTTTTGCAATCGCTTACGTGAGTTCGTCAGGCGAAGGTGGCGCAAAATTACATCGTCGGAATGCAGGAGAAATCGTTGAAAACGTCGCCAGTTCAGGCGAATATCATTGGATGGCGGGCAATTTCATCAAATATGCCGCCGACCCAACCACTTGGGATGACATGCCCGTTGACTCCCATGAGTTGATTGACCTGTGCGCGCCACGCCCTGTTTTTATCGGCGCGGGTGACAAAGGCGATGGTTGGGTAGATGTCAAAGGGATGTTTTTAGCCGCTGCCGCCAGTAGTGAAGTCTATGAATTATTGGGCAAAAAAGGTTTGGGTACAAATGAATTCCCCAAAATCGAAACGGCTTTGATAGATGGGGACATTGCCTTTCGGCAACATACGGCGGGACATACTCCTGCACCGAATTGGGCAACTTTTATCGAGTTTGCAAGCCGTTATTTTAAGTGATTTTAGACGTTTCAATAATATCCAGAATTGCGAAATCTCAAAGATTTCGTAATTCTTCGGTGAGGAAAATACCCCCTCAGTATCAAAAGGTTTTTTTTATAAAACATTGATTTTCAATAATAATCTTAACGAAAGCAGTCTTCACTTTTTATCAAATAACTAAACAACATGAAAAAATTACGCATACTCATCATCATGCTTTTGGGGTTAGCCCAAACAACTTTTGCGCAACAAAAATTAGGTGTTTTTGACAACCACGAGGATATAGGCACCCCCTCAGTAAAAGGCTCGGCAACGTACAATTCTGAAACACAGGAATACACTTTGGCAAGTCAAAGCGTCAATATGTGGGCAAAAACAGACCAATTTCATTTTCTTTGGAAAAAAATAAAAGGCGATTTTATCATTTCGGCAACGGTTCATTTTGTCGGGAAAGGCGTTGACCCGCACCGCAAAATCGGTATCATTGCGAGGAATGAACTCACGCCCAATTCGCCTTACGCCGATGCGTGTGTGCATGGTGTAGATTTGACTTCTTTGCAATATCGCTCATCCGATACAGGCGTGACAAATCAAGTCGAAATGTCCGTTTTTAACCCAACAGAGATTGAATTTCAACGGATTGGCAACAAATTCACGTTTTCATCCGCTGTTTTTGGTGAAAATTATAAATCCGTATCAAAGGAAATTGACTTGAATGACGAGGTTTATGCAGGGCTTTTTATTTGTTCACACAATGATAAAACCATGGAAAAAGCAGTTTTTAGCAATGTCCGTGTCATCATTCCTGCTGCAAAAGACTTCAAACCGTATCGGGATTATATCGGTAGTCATATCGAAGTGATGGACGTGCAAACGGGCGCAAGAAAGATTTTACACTCTGCACCCAACTCGCTTCAAGCACCCAATTGGACGAAAGACGGTAAGACGTTGATTTACAATTCAGAAGGGCGTATGTATAATTACGACTTGGCGAAAGGCACGATTTCACAAATGAATACGGGTACGGTCATCAATAATAATAACGACCATGTGATTTCTTTTGATGGTAAAATGATGGCTTTGAGCAATCATGTCGGCGAAAAACGCATTTCAACGCTGTTTACGGTGCCAATTGGCGGCTCAGACAAACCGACGATGATTACCTCGCCCGATTCAGGACATTCGTATTTGCATACATGGTCGCCTGACGGTAAAAAGTTGATTTTCACAGGGCAGCGCAAAAATCAATACGATATTTGGTCGGTTGACATTGCCACTAAAAAGGAAACGCAATTGGTCAACACACCGACACTCGATGACAGTCCTGAATACACGCCCGATGGCAAATGGATTTATTTCAATTCTGTCCGCACAGGCACGATGAAATTGTGGCGCATGAAACCCGACGGCAGCGGTCAAGAGCAAGTGACTTTTGATGAATACAACGATTGGTTTCCGCATTTTTCGCCCGACGGCAAATGGATTGTCTATCTCTCATTTCCAAAAGAAATCAATCCGACTGACCACCCGTGGTATCAAAAAATCTACTTGCGTTTGATGCCCGCTTCGGGTGGTATTGCTCGGAATATCGCCTATATATATGGTGGACAGGGAACGATTAATGTTCCTTCGTGGTCGCCAGATAGTAAGCGGATTGCTTTTGTGAGTAATAGTAAATTGTAGGATGCCCCCTTCCCGATAGAATCGGGATTTCGTTCCTCAACAGTATTTTTCATTTTATAAAACATTCTTTTATGAAAAATTGCTTTTTTCTCTTGTTTTTATGCGTCAATACCTTAGTTTTTGCCCAAAACCCAACTGAAAAATACGCCGTTGATTCCGCTTCTGTTGAACAAATGGGTGTTCCGAAAGGTGAAATTTTGAAATTTACCTTCGACAATTCTAAGATATTTCCAGGGACGTTTCGTGACGTTTCGGTTTATATCCCTGCCCAATATCAAGGCGACAAACCCGCTTGTTTGTATGTCAATCAAGACGGTATTCAGTGGAAAGGACCCACCGTTTTTGATAATTTGATTCATAAAAAAGAAATGCCGATAACGATTGCTGTTTTCATAACACCAGGTCGGGTGCGCGCAAGTGATACGGCAACGGCTTTGGATAGGTTCAACCGCAGTTTTGAATACGATGGTTTGGGCGATAATTATGTCCGTTTTCTGTTAGAGGAAATTTTACCAGAAGTTGAAAAACGCAAAACGGCAAATGGTCGCTCTATTTTATTGTCAAAAAACGGCAATGATAGGGCAATCGGAGGCTCAAGTAGCGGTGCAGTTTGCGCTTTTACGGCAGCTTGGGAGCGTCCTGATGCGTTTTCAAGGGTTTTTAGTGCCATTGGCACTTATGTCAGTTTGCGGGGTGCGGACAGATACCCGTCTTTGATTCGGAAATATGAACCCAAACCGCTTCGAATTTTTCTACAAGATGGCTCAAATGACCTCAATATCTACGCGGGTGATTGGTGGAAAGCCAACGAAACCATGGAACGGGCTTTACAATTTTCGGGCTATGAAGTAAATCATGTTTGGGGCGAGGGTGCACACAATGGGCAACACGGCACGGCAATTTTTCCCGAAGCGATGCGGTGGTTGTGGAAAGATTATCCAAAATCTGTTGCAAAAGGGGCGACTAAAAACCCGTTTTTGAATGATATTTTAGTAGAAAATGCCGATTGGGAATTGGTTGGCGAAGGCTATACTTTTACTGAGGGGGTCATCGCTAATGCTGCGGGAGAGGTGTTTTTTCAAGATATTCCCAAAGCTAAAACCTATAAAGTCGGTTTAGACGGGAAGGTTGAGTTGTTACTCAATGACTCAAAATGTGCCAGTGGCACCAGTTTTTCAGAAGATGGTCAAATGGTTACTATTACAAGTGGTTGGGGCTGTCCTGTCAAACAAGTTATCAGTTATGATAAACAATTGAAAGCCACTGTTTTAGCGGATAGTCTTGTTGGCAACGACATTCTCGTTGCTAAAAATGGCAATATTTATATCACCCAACCCGACGGGAGAGAAAAGCCAAGTAAAATATATTTGCTCAAACCCAACGGCGAAAGAAGTGTGGTGGACGAAGGCATAAAATTCGCCAACGGTCTCTGCCTTTCCCCCGACCAAACGCAGATGTATATCACCGAATCGGCATCACATTGGGTTTGGGTTTATCAAATTCAAAAGGACGGTACTTTGGCGCATAAACAGCGTTTTGGCTGGTTGCACGTCCGTGACACTGACGAAAATGCGTGGTCTGATGGCATAAAATGCGATAGAGACGGGCGCATTTACGTCACTTCGCTCACGGGCATACAGGTTCTTGACCAATTGGGGCGCGTCAATGCCATTTTACCTGTGCCGAAAACGAAAGGGCAAGTGTCCAATCTCTGTTTTGGCGGTAAGGATTTCGACACCTTATATATAACGTGTGTCGATAAGGTTTTTAAAAGAAAAGTCAAGGTGAAAGGTGCGAATACTTTTGATGCGCCGATGAAACCGAAGGCGGGGCGTATGTGACCCCTCTGTATTGAGTCATTATTTCTATAAAAAAACATCATGAAAAAAATCCTTTTCCCATTATTACTCTGCTTTTTATTTGTTATAAAATCAGCAGCGCAAACACCACAACCTCTCAAGGAGACTAAAAATCCAATTGAAAAAGGTTTAAAAGACTATTACAAAGATTATTTTCCCATCGGGGTAGCCGTCAATCCACGTATGATGGACGAAGGGGCTGAAGCGGATTTGATAAAAGCGCAATTCAGCAGCATGACAGCCGAAAATGTGATGAAAATGGGTCCGATTCATCCTGAAGAAAACCGCTATAATTGGGCACCAGCCGATAAAATCGTTGATTTTGCACAAAAAAACGGCATTTTACTGAGGGGGCATAATTTGTGTTGGCACAACCAAACGCCTAATTGGTTTTTCAAAAAAGACGATAGAACGGTGACAAAAGAGGAACTTTTGGCACGTTTGAAAACGCATATTACCGATGTTGTCACTCGTTATAAAGGTAAAATTTATGTTTGGGATGTGGTCAATGAAGCCGTTCCCGATGGCTCTGATAAAATTTACAGAGAATCCGAATTTTATAAAATCATTGGTGAAGAATACATCGAAAAAGCCTTTGAATATGCCCATGCTGCCGACCCGAATGCGAAGCTTTTTTACAACGATTATAATACTGAAAATGCCTCAAAACGCGAGCGCATTTATCAATTGGTCAAAAAAATGAAGGACAAAGGGGTGCCGATTCATGGCGTGGGTTTACAAGGACATTGGTCGATTTATGAACCTTCGGCGGCAGAATTGGAGGAGTCCATCAACAAATTTGCTTCGTTGGGTTTAGAAGTTCAAATTACGGAAGTGGACGTTTCGGTTCATCAAAAACATCATGAGCGCAGCAATGTGCCGTTCACAGG
>JANLQI010000492.1:0-27395 GCA_031367705.1 Saprospiraceae bacterium
CCGAACAAAAAACCTTGGCAGCAAGCCCAAAAACCGATTTAGATTATAGTTCAGGATTCAAATCCTTGCTGGCAATAAGAAAATTCAGTGACGTTTTGGAAAAGCATCATACTGAATTGATACAAATTGAGAAAGAACAATACGAAAAGAATAGACATGCTTTAATAGTGGTTGAAGCCAATGCTACACCCGAAATACTTGAAAAATGGAAGACAAGCGTAGCGAACATCAATGATTCTGTATTTTCTATAAACCAAGCACTCAATGTGTCAAAAGAAAAAGTGGCGAGAAAGGATAGGTCTGATTCTTCAGAAATGTGGCTACAGTTTGATCAACACTTGGCGAAGTTCAAAGAATCCTGTAAAAATTTAGCAAGTTTAGGCTGCGAAATCCTGCCCGATAGCGAACAATTGGATTGGAAAAACGGAATTTGTACTTTAGAAGAGACCTTTCTGCCGTTGGTTGTTTCTTATGCAGAGGCTTGTAGAATGGAACTGCAGATGATTGAAAAATATACGCCGGAGGAACTAAATAAGATTAACCAAATTATCATCAATCATATTCCTAAAGATTACACATCTGAAGAAGTTGACCAATACAAAAAAGAATATTTAGCCGCGGTTGTTGATTTTAAACAAGAGTTTCACGAGGAAAAAAATCTTTGGGATAAAATTTTGGACATTTTAGCGGGCGGAACGCATCAATCTCCCGCAGAACATGTCATGATGGAAAGATGGCTTGAAGGAGATAAGCATGATTTGTAAGATCATGCTTATCTCCTTAATATAATATCGTTTTTCATTAAGAACAATCGCCTACCCAACCAATTGTTTAGACTGACAGACAAAATCTGTCTTTGCTACATCTGTTTTTGCAATAGCACCCATGCCACCTTCAACTTCAATGAAGTTGTCGTAGCCACGGGCTTTGAGTATCGAAGCCGCTATCATTGAGCGATAGCCACTGCCACAATACATATAAAACGGTTCGTTTTTATCAATAAAACCTATCCATTCGTTGATATTACTGAGGGGTCTGTGGAAGGCTTCGTCCACATGTTCCGCCGCATATTCGCCGTCTTTTCTTATGTCATAAACCGTTTTGTCTTTGCTCCATTCTGCTGCAAAGGCTTCTGGGGTGATGCGATTGACGGTATCTACTTCTTTACCTGCTGCTTTCCAAGCAGCTATGCCGCCTTTAAGATAACCTAAAGTAAAGTCATAGCCTACACGGGACAAGCGCATAACCGTTTCTTCTTCCATGCCTTCTTCTGCAATAATGAGAATAGGTTGTTTAATATCTGTAATCATCTCGCCTACCCACGGTGCGAAAGAACCTTGCAGACCGATGTTTATTGAGTTTGGAATAAAACCGGTATAAAAATCAGCCGCAGAACGAGTGTCTAAAATCAAGGCATCGTGTGCTTCGGCTTCCAGTTCAAATTGTTCAGGTGTCAAAGGGTGGTTGCCTCGTTTCATAACCGTATCAATCGAGTCATAACCTTTTTTATTCATCATCACATTCAAGGGGAAGTAAGCAGGTGGCGTAGCCAGCCCCTCAGTAACTTCAGCGATAAATGCTTCTTTTGATTTAGCTAAAAGAGCGTAATTTACTTGCTTTTGATGCCCAATTGTATCAAAAGTCTCTTTCGACATGTTTTTACCGCAAGCTGAACCTGCGCCATGTGCGGGGTAAACGATGACATCATCGGGCAATGTCTTAATTTTTGTTTCCAAAGATTCATAAAGGAAACCTGCCAAGTCACTCATCGTTACATCTGACTTTTGAGCCAAATCTGGACGACCCACATCGCCAATAAACAAGGTATCGCCTGTAAAAACATATTTAGGCGTACCATTTTCATCGGACAATAAGTAACACGTGGATTCCATCGTATGCCCTGGCGTGTGTAGGACTTTAAAGGTGTATTTACCAACTTTAAACTCCTCACCGTCTTTGGCAATATGCGCTTTAAAATCGGTAACGGCATTGGGCCCATAAACAATTGTTGCCCCAGTTTTAGCAGCCAAATCAATATGACCACTGACGAAATCGGCGTGAAAATGCGTTTCAAAGACGTATTTTATCTTCGCCCCTGCCTTTTCTGCTTTTTTGATATAAGGTGAAACTTCGCGCAAAGGGTCAATGACGACCGCTTCGCCTTCTGATTCGATATAATATGCCCCTTGTGCGAGGCAACCTGTATAAATTTGTTCTACGATCATGTGTGAAATTGATGAAATGTTAGAAATATTTTTCATAAAAAGAAACAACGCTTATTGCTAAATGTTGCTTAAAATGCAAAGGTAAATAAAACAAATGAATAAATGAACAAACGTTCATGTATTTTTATAAAAAAACATTCTCCTAAGAGCAGCTATTTTCCCTCTTTCAATACAAAAGCATGTGCTTCATCAGGCATATCGCCACATTCATGGAAAACCCGCGCCGTACAAGCCCGACATACTGAGGGGTCGAGTTTTTCGTAAATCACGCCAATCGCATCTGTTTTTGAGACAAAAAAATACTCTTCGCCGATCGCGTCCAAAAAACCGCCATCAATTAAAACCTCTTGTGCAATGACTTTTAAGCCCGCGATATAAAGCGCACCACCGCGATTGCGCCACGCCTTTGCTTCTTCTGCAAGCCATTCAGCACCATCGAAATCAATGCGATTGATGCCATTTGCCAATAACAACATATACTGAACCGATTCTTCGTCCCTAACTTGTTGAAAAAATGCTGCAATGTGTTCAATTGAACCAAAAAACAGAGAGCCATCAATCCGTACTATTTTAAGCTGCGGGCATTCTTTAAGGCCCTTTTTCCGAACAATATGCGTCAACTGTCGACGTGGATGTTCGGGGTCGGGTGCCATTGTCGCAATATGTGGATGCGAAGTGCCTTGCAAAAAGAAGAACAGCGACAAAATGACACCTATATATATAGCAAACTCCAAATCCAAAAAAAGCGTCGCCCCTGTCGTGATGATACCGACAATATTGTCGCGCCGACTGGCTTTTTGTACATGACGAATATAGTCAAAATCAATCAAGCCCCAACCGACAATTACAATCACCCCTGCAACGGCTGGCATGGGCAAAAAAGCGGCAAGCGGTGCAATAAAAAGGAGTATAACGACCAATGTCGCCGCCGCAAATACAGAAGTTAAAGGTGTTTTAGCACCCGATTCGTAGTTGATACCCGACCGTGTAAACGAACCTGAACTGGAAAAACAACTGAAAAACGACCCAATCATATTGGACAAACCCTGTCCGATAAACTCTTGATTGGCATCAATACGTTGCTTCGATTTTACAGAAATAGAACGGCCAATGGCAATGGATTGGATTAAGCCCATCAAGGCAATGGCCATCGCATTGGGCATTAATTTCTGGATATTACTGTAAGAAAACGCGGGTACTGAGGGGGTCGGCAAAGCCGAAGGCAGTTCGCCAACAAACCGAATGCCCACACTTTCACCACCTAAAAAAACGGCTAAAAGGCTGCCCAAAACCATAGCAACAAGCATGTGAGGCAGCTTTGGAAACAGTTTTTTTGACAAAATGGCAACACCGAGCGTTAGAAAAGCAACACTGGCGACATACCAATTTGTTTCATTTATATGCCGAAAAACATTGATACACGTATCCATAAATGACGCATTTGAAGGCAGCTGAATACCCAAAAAATTCTTCATTTGACTGGTAATAATCAACATAGATGCGCCTGCCGTAAAACCCACAATGACCGTATGAGACACAAAACTGACCAATGCGCCAAAGCGTGCAATGCCCATTAACAATTGAATTGCACCCGCAATAAAGGTCATTACCAATGTCAATTGAATAAAAGCATCGGTCGTTGGCTCTGCAAATTTGCTGATTCCCGAAAAAACGATGAGCGAAAGCGGCGTATTCGGACCCGAAACCAAGTGTTTTGAAGACCCAAACAAAGCAGCAATAATCGGCGACACCATAGCCGTATAAAGTCCATAAACAGGCGGCAAACCCGCAATCATCGCAAACGCAACGCCTTGTGGCAGCACAATAATACCACCCGTTACACCTGCAAAGAAGTCGGCTTTTAAAGTTTCTCGATTTACCTCATTTTTCCATTTGAGAAATGGAAAAATATCTTTTGCAGTTATCTTTATTTGTAGTGCCATAGCCGTTGATTGTTTTCGTTTTACTATCACGAAGTAAGTTAAATAATTGACTTAAAAAAGCAAAACATTATGCCTTTTTGTTACAAAAATCGCTCTTGAATGGATAAATTGAAAAGAAATCCTTAATTTTGTCAACATTAAGCAACGCATTTTGACTTAATAAAAATTATCAATACTTAGCGCAGCTAAGTAGTTACTAAAAATTCACAAAATGACAGAAACGATTGCCGAACCTAAAATAACGGCTAAAACAACCGTCGCAACGCCTGAAAAGCTATACACGGTTGCCGAATATTTTGAGTTGGAGAAACACTCAACTATTCGACATGAATATCACTATGGAAAACTAATCGCTATGCCCGGAGAATCAAAAAATGCAAACGAGATTGCACAAAACTGTGCTTTCGCTTTTAGAAATGAATTAAGGAAACGCGGTTTCCGTATCTTTATTCAAGATGTCAGAACCATCGTTAAAGATAATAAAATATACCGCTATCCAGATGTCGTCGTCGCAGATGAAAAAGGTGATGAACACTCGCATAACATCACAAAACCACGTATTTTGATTGAAGTTATAAGCGATAATTCAAAATATACTGACCGAGTTATCAAATTACAAGAGTATTCAAAAGTACCAAGTTTGGATTATTATTTAGTTATTGACCAAAATACCGTCAATGTCGAAGTGTATAGTCGAGAGGAAAATGGTTGGCATTATCAACTTTTAGAAGACTTATCTAATAAGGTGATTTTAGCACTTTTTGATACGTCACTTTTGCTGGAAACGATTTATGAGAATATCTCTTTTACAGAAGCAGAACAGATAACCGATAATATTTAAATGTGGAAGAATTACCCCCTCAGTAAAAACGACTTTGGCGATTGATGCGTCAAAGTCGTTTTTGCTTTTTGACAATACAAATCCCTTTTTAGTTCTCTAATTTTGGACTTTTGCACTATTTATAATCATTAAAAAGTGCCCTTTTCGCTCTTTGTTACCTATCAATTTACGGGTCAAACCTTGTAATTTTGCAACGCAATCATTTTTCACGAAACCGCTACCTTATGACTTGGAACGTTGAAATACTCGCCCGCATACAGTTTGCCTTCACCATTGCCTTCCACTACATTTATCCCCCCCTCAGTATTGGACTCGGCGTTTTGCTCGTCATCATGGAAGGTGCCTACATGCGTACAGGCAACATCATGTACAAGCAGATGACCCAATTTTGGATACGCATTTTTGCTCTTATTTTCGGTATCGGTGTCGCCACAGGCATCGTCATGGAGTTTGAATTTGGGACAAATTGGGCGACTTACTCCCGTTACGTCGGCGATGTTTTCGGCTCTGCCTTAGCCGCAGAAGGCATTTTTGCTTTTGCGCTCGAATCAGGATTCTTAGGCGTTTTACTGTTTGGTTGGGATAGGGTGAACCCCAAAGTGCATTATTTTTCAACCATCATGGTCGCCCTCGGCTCTATGTTTTCAGCCGTTTGGATTGTTGTGGCGAACTCGTGGCAGCAAACGCCCGCAGGTTATCGTATTGAAGGCGAAGGCATAAAAGCCAGAGCCGTTATCACCGATTTTTGGCAAATGGTCTTCAATCCATCGTCTGTTGACAGGTTATCTCATACCATCGTTGGCGCATTTTTAGCAGGTGCATTTTTAGTGTTGAGCATCAATGCTTACTACATTTTAAAGAATCGGCACGTCGAAACCGCAAAGGCTTCTTTCCGTTTTGCCTTGTTTTTTGCGGCTTTTGCTTCACTTTTGCAGCTTTTTACGGGTCATAGGTCGGCAGAAGGTGTGTCTAAAAACCAACCCGCCAAACTCGCGGCTTTCGAAGGGCATTACGATTCATTAGCCGTTGCAGACCTTTATTTGTTTGGTTGGACGAATCCCAAAACGCAAATTACTGAGGGGGTCAAAATTCCAAAAGGTTTGACCTTTTTGTTGCATCAAGACTTCACAACGCCTGTTCGTGGGCTTAATAGTTTTCCAAAAGACGAAATTCCACCTGTCAATTTTGTTTTTCAAACCTATCACCTCATGGTCGCTATCGGCATGGCATTGATTGGTCTATCTTGGTTGGGCGTATTCCTCTTGTGGCGTAAAAAATTGTGGAATAAAAAATGGCTGTTACTCATCTTTTCATGGTCGGTTTTGCTGCCGCAAATAGGCAATCAAGTCGGTTGGTATTCTGCCGAAGTCGGGCGGCAACCGTGGGTCGTTTATGGTTTGTTACGGACATCAAACGCTTTGTCAAAGGTCGTAACTGAAAATCAAGTTTGGTTCTCACTTATCCTGTTTACGTGGGTTTATACCTTGCTTTTTGTCCTTTTTATTTATCTTTTGAACAAAAAAGTAAGGCATGGCTACGATGATACTGTGGCGGGCAATCACGAAGAAGATGAAGTAGGAACAAAACGAGATATGCAGTTTTTAAATTAAAATAAAAAATCATAAAATATGGAAACGTACTTAGGTTTAGACCTCAACACATGGTGGTTTTTGGTACTCAGTGCCGTCCTCACCGGCTATGCCGTTTTAGATGGCTTCGATTTAGGCGTGGGAGCGATTCACCTATTTTGGCACAAAGAAACAAGCCGCCGCATCGCACTCAATGCCATTGGTCCTGTTTGGGATGGCAACGAAGTCTGGCTCGTCATAGCTGGAGGCGTTATGTTTGCAGGCTTTCCTGTGGTCTATGCGACCGTTTTTTCAGCATTTTATGTACCATTTATGTTGTTTTTGACGGGCATCATTTTTCGAGCCGTTGCCATTGAATTTCGTTCAAAAGAACCGATGATGTGGTGGCGTTGGACGTGGGATATTTTGTTCAGCGTTTCAAGCATCCTCATTACGCTACTGCTCGGTTTGATTTTGGGCAACATCATACAAGGTATGCCGATTGACAAAGACTTGGAATATGCGGGTAATTGGCTCGATTTCTTAAATCCTTATGCCTTTTTGATTGCTTTTACAACACTTGCGCTGTTTATGATGCACGGCTCAATGTTTTTATTGCTCAAAACAGAAGACCGTGTTTTTGCTCGCTTAACGGTTTTGTCTAAAAATATGGTCATTTTTTTCGTCATCATGTTCGCCATGACAACCGTAACAACGTTGGTTTATATTCCCCAAATGGCAGAAAAATTTCGCCTAAATCCGACCCTTTTTATCCTTCCTGCCTTAGCCATTTTTTCAGTTGCGAACATCCCTCGTTTAATCACAAAACGGCGGTATTTATTCGCTTTTTTGTTCTCTGGTGTGACAATTACCTTGCTTATTTCTCTTTTTGCCGTCGGTTTGTTCCCCAATATCGTTGTGTCAACGCTTTCATCCGACAATAATATTACGATTTATAACGCCGCTTCAACGCAATTGACCTTGACCAATTTACTGATTGTCACCATGATTGGCGTGCCTTTAGTAGTAGCTTATACGACGTTTGTATTTTGGACTTTTAAAGGAAAAGTTAAGCAGGATAAGATGATTTATTGAAAAATTGTAGCTTATTAAGCGAGACTAATTTCACCAATTAAACCACTGCCCCGTCAGTAAAACAGCCTTTTGGATATGCAAAAAGAGTGTTTTACTGACGGGTTATTTTTAAAGCCATTTTTTGGTTTAAACGAGACAATAAATAAGGCGTAATACTCATCAAGAAAAACATAGCCTTCTGGAAATAATCTCGAACACCAAAATTTTTATTCGTTTGGTCACGTAAGCCTTGCAGTTTCGCCAATTGTTCGCTCGTCAAATTGTTCATATCAAGGCTTTGGATATATTGATTGATAGGTATTTGTTCCTTGCCCGTAAAACTCATATCTGCAATGAGTAAGCAAAAACAGACAACAATTATCCAAAAAATAGGGCTAACACGCCATGTTTTAAAAAAGACAATGACGTTTAGAACAAAAGTAGATAACCAAATCATCCCAAAAATAGGCATTCGTTTGCCCATATAACCATCTACTATTTGCCAATATTTAATATACGTGAGCGTATCAAAATGTTGATCAAATGGGCAAATGATAAAAAAAGCACCGAGTCCTGCGTAGAATGTGGTACATAATACGAGCGCGTAAAGTGTTAGTGTTCTTACTTTTTCCATAGAGTTTTGTTTTAATAAGTGAACAGATTTTGAAAGATTTTCAATTTACCATTTCTTCGATTTTATGTGTCTAACTCCGCTAATTCCTTACTCCGTAGCCAACTTGCAATGCCCAACAACATCCACGGAAAGCACCAAAGCCCAATCATTGCAGGAGGTCTCGCGCCTGTTAAAACAACAAAAGGATACATAAAAACAAAGGGAAAACAGCCTATAATCAAAGGTGTATAGCGTTTCCAATCCGACCAAATACGAGTTTTTAAACTGGCTATGCCTACGAGTATCATACCGACCGCATGAAGAAATGCGCCCAATGGTGCAAAAGGTAGCAGCATCCAAGTAGATAAAAAATAGAAAAATGCGCTTGTCATCAAGACGAAAAAGAAATGGCGTTTTGTACCCAATCCCGTCGGTTCGCCTACTTTCCAAAGTGAATAAGCTCCGATGAACATACCGATAGAAGTGACTGTTACGAGCCAAAATTTAAATGATATGGGAAATGGATCATCTACCAAAGTAAGAAAAGGAAGTACATTGTGTTGTTTTGGAACTTCATCTACGGCATTTAAAAACCAAAAAGGAAAACCAAAGCACAGGAAGCCTGTACCTGCGATTATGTAGCCCATCGCCGCTTTTTGTAAATATTGGATTTTTGTTGCGTTCGTCATTTCAATAGCTTTTTTGTTTTAATTGTGATAAAAAGTTTTCACAAAGCTATGGACTACTTCAGGGTTGCACTTAGTAAAAAAACGACATTCTAACGACCCCCTCAGTATTTTTCAATAAATCAAAGCCGTTTCCAAATTAAATTGAGTCGGGAGGCTGCCCGTAAACTGTTTAAAATCGCGCAGCAAGTGATTATGGTCAAAATAACCATAACTATAGGCGAGGTTCATTAAACTTTCATTTGACTTTTTCTTACGTCCTTTCATCGTATAATTAAAACGGACAACACGACCATAAAACTTAGGCGAAACGCCCAAACGTTCTAAAAATTTGCGCTCAAACTGACGGGTACTCAAACAAGCTTGACGGGCCAATTGGTCTAAACTTTGGTGCGTCCAATTCATTTGTTGCATCACATAGTCAATCGGCAAAGCGTCAATTTTGACTTGTTTTATCTTTTTTAACAAGTAATTCTCAGAGATTTCAACCAATTTATTAAAATCTTCGGTTTGTTCTATTTGCTCACGCACTTCAACTATTTCTTTTCCAAACACAGCTTCACCGTCTTCTGGACCTTCGCTGAATAAAGTCATAGGTGTACCAAAAAGCCGATAAAAACCGCCCGCTTGGAACATGATTTTAAACATTAAATAGTCCTGTGGTAAAACGACTCGCCCGTGTGTCGTTCCTTGACCGAATATAGTCGCGTTTGTTCCCACCACAAAACCACCATCGGGTACATACAATTTTGGCTTTGATTTGGGATAAAAATAAAGGCATTGTTCAGGGTTCGGTACGGCATTGATAGATGGAATGGGCACCGTGCTTTTGACACGGACATACCAAAAAGCTTTGACAAAAGGTAGTAAAGCAGGATGAGGATTGCGTTCTAAATGAAGGAACATATCTTGAAAGTTGTTCTTTTGAAAAATTGTCTTTTTTGTGTTACAAATCTAAATGGAATTATCCATAAAATCTGTTAGGTGTAAAATTTATTTCATTAAATGAATAAATGTTCATACATTTGTGTTTTAAATTTAAAAGCACAAATCACTTATATTTATGTCTTTCAAGAAATCACTCACAACAATTCTCTTAATCCTTTCATTCCCAGCTATTTATGCTCAAAATGGGCAACACCAAGCCAAAGATTCTACATCCCTTGCCGCTATACTGAGGGGGGGGCATTTTGAAATGAAAGTCCGTACATTCGGTATGGCGACTAAAAATTATGGCAAATTGGCGGATAATGCAGCTTTGGCAATAGGCGGCAGTTTGTACTACGAAAGTCCCATTTTGTGGAAACGATGGGGTTTTGAAATAGGCGGCATGTTCATTTATAACGTGGCTTCAACCGATTTAGGCAAAAAGGACACGACAACACAAGTCAAAGACCGCTACGAAATCGGGCTTTTTGACCTTGAAAACACGGCAAATCGCACCGATTTAGACCGCTTAGACGAATTGAATCTGCGTTTTCATTTTTCAAAAAAATCAAAAATAACTTTAGGGCGGCAGCTTCTTAACACACCGCTTATCAATCCACAAGATGGTCGGATGCGTCCGTCTTTGATGTCGGGAGCATGGTTGAATATAGCGGATTTTAAAAATACAAGCCTTCAAGGCGGTTGGTTGTGGGGTTCAGCACCACGCTCTACGGTGCATTGGTTTTCGATAGCAGAGAGCATGGGCGTGTATGCAAATGGCGTGACAACGACAGGTGTAAAAGCCAATTATGCGCTAAATTTGGAAAGTAAAGGCGTATTTGCCATTGGTTTAAATACAAAATTGACTAAAAATTGGAAATTATCCGTATGGAATTATTTGATTGAAAATATGAATAACACTGTTTTCCTACACACTGATTTTGAGCACCCCCTCAGTATAAATCACTCAAACGGCTTAAAATTGAAGGCAGCGTTTCAAATAATTCATCAAAACGCAGTTAACGATGGTGGCAATATTGACCCGACAAAAACCTACGTTGAGCGTGGCTCAAAATCTAATGTTTTTGGTGGTCGCATCGGTTTAGCAACCCCTCAGTCGCAACTACTTTTGAACTATACGCGCATCACTGCCGATGGTCGTTTTAATTTCCCGCGTGAGTGGGGGCGTGACCCTTTATTGACGTTTATGCAGCGTGAACGCAACGAAGGAGCAGGCGATGTGAATGCTGTAACCATGTTATTTTCACATGAAAACAAGCAGAAAGACCTTCAATTGTCCGTAGGATTTGGTTATTATAAAATGCCCGATGTCAAAAATTATAGGCTCAATAAATACGGTTTGCCGTCTTACACGCAACTCAATTTGTCCGCAAAATACCGTTTCAGTGGCTATTTGAAAAATTTAGAAATCGAGGCTTTGGTCGCGCATAAATGGAATCAAGGGAACTTACATGATGATGACCGTTACCGCATCAACAAGGTGGATATGACGAATTATAACTTGATTATGAATTACAGTTTTTGAAATTGCGGCTGTGGTAAATTCTTGTTTAGCCTAATTTACTATCTTTGTTGGGCTTAAAACGTGTTCAAAAACTGTAAAAACCCATAATGCTTAACTTCATTTACCTCATCGGCGGTATCGCCTTAATCATTTTTAGCGCAAATTGGCTTGTCGAAGGCGCATCTGCCATAGCCAAAAAACTGGGTGTTTCAGATTTAGTCATTGGGTTAACAATCGTTGCCTTGGGGACATCTGCTCCAGAACTAACGGTCAATATTTTTTCTGCTTTGGAAGGTTCGACAGCCATTGCCGTAGGGAATGTTTTGGGCAGTAATGTGTGCAATATTCTCTTGATATTAGGTATATCAACCATTATTAGTCCTATAACAATCAAAAAAAAGACGCAATGGCGTGAAATTCCCTTCGCATTATTGGCGGCAGTTGTCTTAGGCATTATTGCCAATGATGTCTATTTAGACAATGCCCCCCAAGGTAATTTTGTTTCACGATTAGACGGATTGATATTGTTGTGTTTCATGGCTATTTTCTTGGTTTATACTTTTGAAATTGCACGACATATAACCGACGACAGCGAAACCGTCCATAAATTACCGACTTGGAAAGCGACTCTTTTTATTTTAGGCGGTCTTTTAGGCTTATTTTTCGGGGGGCAATACCTCGTAGAAGGTGCCGTAAATATCGCCAAGTTAATAGGTATGAGTGAAAGAGTTATTGGACTGACCATTATTGCCATCGGAACATCCCTGCCAGAATTAGCCACAACCGTTGTCGCTGCCCGAAAGAAAAAAGGCGATTTAGCGATTGGTAACGTCATTGGCTCCAATATTTTCAATACATTTTTCATTTTAGGTACAACCTCAGTGATTCATCCTTTGCCGATAACCACTTCCATGAATGTGGATTTGGCTTTCAATCTAATCGTTAGTGTCTTACTATTTGCAGCCACATTCTTCTTTTCACGCGGTATTTTAGGGAAAATAGAAGGTTATATTTTTGTTACCCTCTATTTTGGCTATTTGACGTATAGTCTTTTGTAATAAATCGTAAAATACTGAGGGGGCATCTCGATTATTTCACCAAAGAAAATGCGTATAACATTTCGGTTGCAATTTGTAAAAACCGTGTTTTATACGTTTCTGCTTGTTGCGGCGTGCCGTCAGAGGCTTTTGGGTCGTTATAAGTTGTACCAATTCTCAAATCTGTACCGACTATGAAAGGACAGTTTTGTTCCGCATCAGAACAAGTCATTATGGCAGCAAAATTTTTAGACGGATTAGCAGGATTGTCATATACTTTTGAAAAGCAAATTGTCTCCGCATGAATACCAAATTGAACATGCCAAATCGGATTTTTGACGGTTTCGTCTTCCGAATGAATATTAAAACCCAAATCCGACAAAGCTTTTATAGCATTTGGATGAAAAGCCGTGGCTTCTGTGCCGCCTGAAAAAACGTGGACATTGTCAACACTGTAAAAATCAGCCGCAACTGCTGCCGCAATTTGTCCAAAATGGCTTCTACGTGAGTTGTGGGTGCAGATATAAACCAAATTGATTGGGTCGTTTTTATCGTATTTTGCTTGAATATAAGCGGCAATTTTGGCTAAAATCGCTTTTCTTTCTTCTGAAATCTCGTCAAAACGGGTTTCTAAACCGTTGAGAATTGTTCTTATTTTTTGATACATGAAGTTGTTTTTAAATTTTATTTTGAAATACTATTCTCTCCTAAACCGTCGCTTTCAAGACTTTCCAGACCAAAACTGCTAAAATGACCCCCAAAATAGGTGCTGAAATATAAATCCAAAGCGCAGACATATTCCCTGAAACGATTGCGGGCGATAAACTTCTTGCAGGATTCATAGAAGCGCCGCAAATCGGACCCGCAAACATGGCTTCCAAAAGCACTGTTCCGCCTATCGCTATGCCCGCAAAAAGACCTGTTTCTTTTGAGCCTTGTGAGACGTTCAATATGACAAGCATCAGCAAAAAAGTCAATATTATTTCCAATATAAACGATTGTATATGCGTCCCCAAAGGTAAGGTTGCACCTAAATTCTGATTTAATGGAAATAGGAATTTCAGTATGAAAGTGGCTAAAAATGCGCCTCCAATTTGACTTCCAATGTAGGGCAATACCTCTTTTTTCTCAAATCTACCCGCTAAGACAAAGCCGATTGTGACGGCAGGATTGAGGTGTGCGCCCGATATTTCGCCAAATGTATAAATCATACACATGACAATTAAACCAAAAGTCGCAGCAACGCCTGCATGAGAAATGACACCGCCTGTCTCTTGATTGATAATAATGGCACCTGTTCCACAAAATATCAAAGCGAAAGTGCCGATAAATTCGGCTAAATATTTTTTCATACTAAACATGGAATGAAATTCAACAACATCCACCACCTGGCGTACAGCCTCCTTGATTGGCTAATGTCAATTCTGAAAAACGGAATTTTGACTTAGATTGAGGAATATTGCATTTGATTTTTGCAAGGCAATCCGTTTCTTTTGCAATGAGTGAAAATACGTTGTCATTAAAATTCAAACCGTACTTTCCTATGGTGTCCGTTTGGTATTCTACTTCAATATCCAAATCAGCACCCCTCAGTACCTTGTCTGATAAGTTGATGATATTCAATAGATTATGTGGCTCTAATCGGTGGTCAACATCATCAGCAACCCAAATTTGCAGACTTGCCGATTTCTCTTCGTGAACATCTCCACCACAATCAATAAAATGCTTTGTCAAAGCACCTACTTCTGTGATGTGAAAATGATTGGGAACAAATTCACCATTTGGCAATTTGAAATTAACCGAACTTAGGTTGGCTAAATGTTCTTTAAATTCTGAAATTTTCATTTTTTAACAACATTGATTTGTGATTTGACTATTTATGGCAAGGAATTGCTCAAAAAAGTGCTTCATTTTTTCAAATTCAACCAAATTCAAGCAATAACATATCGTTAGACCATCAATCGTTCCCTTGACTAAATCTGCATTTTTCAACTCTTGTAAATGCTGCGAAACGGTTGTCCTACTGAGGGGTAGCTCATTGGCAATATCGCCTGATATACACGTTTGTTTATGAGCCAAAAGTTGAATAATCGCTATCCGTGCAGGATGCGACAATAATTTAGCATACTTAGCTAATTGTTGCTGCTGTTCTTCAAATTCAGTTGTCTTAGCGTACATTGCTTTTTATGTTTTATGACGCAAACATACGACATAAATTTAACCACAATATTATCCCTATGATATTTTTTGGCGTATGTATAAAAAATCTGTTTCAACCACCCCCTCAGTATTTTTGGTAAAACTTGACATTTTTCGCTTTAAAAGCCTTGAAAAAATAAAGTTTTTAGATAAAAATCGTTTTTACTTGTTAATATGAACACTTATTCATACATTTGCATTTTAAATCAAAAGAAAATTTTATTAAACATAAAAAAAGTTTCACATGACAGCCACAGTAGAATATAAAATCAACCGCGAAAAACTCGAAAAAGCGGCTTATATATTGCGCACCGTTGCACACCCAACCCGTTTAGCCATCGTAGATTTGCTCAATCAAAACGCCCGTTTGAGCGTCAATGAGATTGGTGAAATCTTAGAAGTTGAGCAATCACTTTTGTCACACCACTTAACGACGATGAAACTCAAAGGCGTTTTACGCTCTGAAAAAGAAGGGCAAAGTGTCTTTTATTCTTTGAAGGAAAAAGACATTCCGAAACTCATAGAATGTATTGAGCATTGCGATTGCAATATGTAATACCGTTTAACGTAGAACGGATTTCGATCCGTTGAATAAAAAAATGCGACTACAAAATATGTAGCCGCATTTTTTTAAAAATATTACATGAAAACTTGTTCATGTATTCATAATTGTTTTACCTTTGCCGAACACTCTTTTTCACAATCTAAACAAGATACACAGTGAGTATAATCGTTCTTTTATTAGCCGTTGTAATGGGTATGTCTTTGGGTTTAATCGGCGGCGGTGGCTCTATTTTGACCGTTCCCGTTTTGGTTTATGTCGCGCACGTTTCGCCAACTTTATCAACTGCGTATTCCCTTTTTATTGTTGGTTCGACCTCATTAGTAGGCGGATTCAATAATATTACCAAAAAATTGGTACACATTCCAACAGTCATTATTTTCTCAATCCCTTCATTAATAGCTGTTTATACCGTCCGTAAATATGTTATGCCGGCCATCCCCGAAACTATTTTATCTATCGGCGGCTTTGAAGTAACAAAGAACATATTCATCATGGTTTTCTTCGCTGCCATCATGCTTTTTGCCTCAATCAGCATGATTCGGAACAAAAGAGAAGAAGATGAAAATGGCGACATTTCACAAATCAAATTCAACTACCCTATTATCATTTTAGAAGGTTTCGTGGTCGGTGCATTGACGGGTTTTGTCGGTGCGGGCGGTGGTTTTCTCATCATTCCTGCGCTCGTTATGTTCGCAAAACTGCCTATGCGTTTAGCCATTGGCACTTCTCTCTTGATTATTGCCATCAAGTCACTCATTGGTTTTACAGGCGATGTACAGAATTTTGCGAATGAAATTGATTGGACGTTGTTAGGTACATTTACAGCCGCAGCGATTGTCGGCATTTTTCTCGGTTCTTATTTGGCTAAATTTATCAAGGCAGCAACATTGAAAAAGGGTTTTGGTTGGTTCGTCCTCGTCATGGCAATTTATATTTTAACGAAGGAATTAATTTTCCCAACTGCTGGAAATGGTCATTAAGCCATCAATTTGACCCATTTTTGTTTAAAATACTGAGGGGGTCTTGGTGTATTCAATTTCGAAATTTCTAACGATATTTACATTATTTTCTAAAACAATATACAAAAATTTTAAAAACTCAATCCAATATGTTAGATTTCATTAGTCAACCGTGGCATTGGTCAGTTGCAGGTGTTTTGATAGGCTTGACAGTACCCGCATTACTGATTATTGGCAACAAATCCTTTGGGGTTTCATCCTCTTTACGGCACATTTGCGCCGCTTGTATTCCTGCTAATATCTCTTTTTTCAAATACGACTGGAAGAAAGAAATGTGGAATTTGTTCTTCGTCGTCGGCTTAGTCATTGGCGGTTTTATCGCCACATACCTGATGTCAAACCCTAACGATATTGTCATCGCTGCCGAAACTCAGACGCAACTCGCAGCACAAGGCATCCACGATTTCAGAGGGTTATTACCCAGTGATTTATTCAGTTTTGAGAGCTTGGCAACCTTACGTGGCTTTGTTTTCATCGTTTTGGGTGGCTTTTTTGTCGGTTTTGGCACTCGTTATGCGGGTGGCTGCACGTCAGGACACGCCATCATGGGTTTATCAAACCTACAAGTTCCTTCATTAATTGCTACGATTTCATTCATGGTCGGTGGCTTTTTAATGACGCATTTCGGTTTACCTTTCTTATTAAATTTGTAAGAAAATGACACATTACAGCGACTTATTCATCAACACATTTAAAGGTTACGCCGACTATTTCGTCGGTCAAGTGATGCTCCCTGCATGGGACAATTATTTTTATTGGCTGATAGCAATTTCTTTGTTTTTCTGGTCATTAGAACTGCTGTTTCCATGGCGCGACAAACAAGGCGCATTTCGGAAAGACTTTTGGCTCGACACATTTTATATGTTCTTCAATTTCTTTCTTTTTTCACTTGTTGGTTTTGCTGCCGTTTCAAACGTTGTATCTACCGCCTTTAATGATTTGATTTTCAACCTTTTCGGTTGGCAAAACTTAGTCGCTGTTCAAGTCGGACAATTACCCACAGTCGTTCAATTATTGATTTTGTTTCTTGTTAAAGACTTTATTCAATGGAATATTCACCGTCTTTTACATCGTGTTGATTGGATGTGGCAGTTCCACAAAGTGCATCATTCTGTTGAAGAAATGGGCTTCGCAGCACATTTGCGTTTCCATTGGATGGAAAGTGTGATATACAGAACGCTCGAATACATCCCCCTCAGTATGATTGGGTTTGGGATTCAAGATTTTCTGTTTGTTCACCTGTTCACGTTGGCTTGGGGGCATTTCAATCATGCCAATATCAAAGTGCCTTTGGGTTGGTTTAAATACATTTTCAATAACCCACAAATGCATATTTGGCATCATGCAGAACATATTCCAAGACGATACGGAGTCAATTTTGGACTCACATTGTCTATATGGGATTATCTTTTTAAGACAAATTATATACCCAGTGAAGGACGCGATGAACCATTAGGTTTTGAAAATTTAAACCAATTTCCTAAGACTTTTTGGTCTCAAATAATTTATCCATTTAAGAAATAAGACATCATTTCTTAGTAAAATTCTAAAAAAAAACGCCCTAAACGTATAAAATACTGAGGGGGTCATAAAAAATATAAAATGGCAAATACATCTAATATTCCAGTAGTCGAACAAGACGAATTTGTGTGCGATGCACCCAACAGTCAAGCCACACAAGAAAGCAATTTGTCCAACTTAAAATACATGGTCATTGGCATCGCTTTCGGCATCGTCTTCGTCAAAGCAGAAATCATTTCATGGTTTCGGATTCAGGAAATGTTCCGAATGACTTCGTTTCACATGTACGGCGTGATTGGCACAGCCGTCGTCGTAGGCGTAATTTCTGTGTTTTTAATCAAAAAATTAGGCATTAAAACACTGGCAGGTGAAGACATCACGATTGCACCTAAGACTTTTACAAAAGGTCAAATCTATGGCGGTTTGCTTTTTGGTTTTGGTTGGGCAATGACAGGCGCGTGTCCAGGGCCCCTTTTTGCTCAAATTGGCAGCGGTTTTGGCGTGGTGGCTGTAACACTTTTATCAGCGATTGCTGGCACTTGGACTTTTGGTTTATTGAGAAATAAATTACCTTAGTGGGTAGTTTCAGAGCCATTCTGTAACGGACATGAAATAAAAATCGCACCCACAACTAAATAATTTTCAACAAGATATGAACGACTGGCTCATTCCTTTACTAACCATCAGCGCAATTGGCTTATTCGTTGTGTTGGTTAGGATTTTCAATAACGTAGATGCCGCAAGCCGCATACTCGAAAAAGACATGGTAGGCTCTTCTGACCTTGCTAAACGCTATGCGTATTTACGCACAGTGAAATACCTTGTTTATATTCCTGCCATCATCATTATTTTTGCCGCTATTGTTTTTTGGCAAATGCAAAGAAGTGAAAAACAAGGAAATATTGAAAAAATTAAGCGGACAGCCTTAGCACAATTCGATACCGCTAAAATTTGGGCAGCACCCGACCCCCTCAGTATCAAGCAAGAAGACGAAGCAAAATTGATACAATACGGGCGTGATTTGATTGCCCACACCTCCGATTATCTCGGCCCCGAAGGCATAGTAAAACCGATTTCAAACGGCATGAATTGCCAAAATTGTCATTTAGACGCGGGTTCTTTACCGTTTGGCAACAATTATTCAGCAGTTTCAGCGACGTATCCAAAATTACGCGCACGCTCAGGCATGTATGAAACGATTGCCAAACGTGTCAATGATTGCTTTCAACGCAGCCTAAACGGTCAACCTTTGGACTCAACAAGCCACGAAATGGCAGCGATTACGGCTTATATCAAATGGCTCGGTCAAGCCGTTCCGAAAGGTAAAACGCCTAAAGGTTCGGGTTTGCTGAAACTCGCTTTTCTCAATCGAGCTGCCAATACAGACAGTGGACGTATTGTTTTTGCGGCTAAATGTGCCTCATGTCATGGTCAAAATGGAGAAGGTTTACCAATGCCCGAAGGCAACGGACGGCATTATCCACCACTTTGGGGCGAAAAAAGTTATAATGAAGCGGCGGGTTTGTACCGTGTTTCGACCTTTGCAGGATATGTGAAAGCCAATATGCCTTTTGGTGCGACTTATCAAAACCCACAATTAAGCGATGCCGAAGCATGGGATTTAGCGGCTTTTGTGAACTCACAACCCCGCCCGAAACACCCATTTTTGGCAACAGATTGGCCTAAAATTGAAGCAAAACCTTATGACCACCCGTTTGGTCCTTTTGCGGATTCGTTTCCAGATTTGCAGCATAAATTGGGACCTTATCAACCAATTGTTGATTTTCAGAAGAAGGTGAAAGAGCAAAAAGAGGCGGCAGGGAAAGGGAAATAAAAAAGGTTTATCAAATTTCTAAAATTTGATAAACCTATACCCCCTCAGTATTTTTTGAGAAGAATTACTGTTTATTTTTTTCTAATGATTTTTTGACTTCTTCAATAAAAGTCAAAGGGACATTGGCTAATGAAGCAATTTTTTCATCAGAATGATCTGTTTGTGATAAGAGATTTCGGACAAAGTTGTAATCCATTTTTGTCTTAGTCTCATCTCGACCTTTTTCAATACCTTTTTCTTCACCTTCAAGGTAAAAAGGGTCATTTTCTATATCTAAATCAAAATGTAGTGGCATATTTCTAATTTTTAATTGATAAATTTTATGCAATTTACGAAGTCCCGATAAGACGTGCAATTGAAAAGCAAATTTTTGAAAATCTTTTTTTCGTTTTACGAGCTTTTGAAGGCGTAAAAGTATTTTTTCCATGATGATTTCAGAGCTTTCTCCTTCAAAATTACCTAAAATAGCCAATAAGATTTCTTGTGGAATGTCAGATTCCAAAAATGAATTGGCTGTGAAAATTCTAATATCGTACAACTCAAACTTGTGCGTTGTATTGGGTTCATCAAGGAAATTCACCATTTCTAAAGGTTCATTGCCCAAATAAAATACAATCTGTCGGACAGGCTTATTGTGCGTATATTTGATAAGACACCTGTAAAACAACATTCTTTCAGGCATAGTCATATCGTTCTGTACTTGAAAATCGAAGTGGGACACATAGTCCTTTTTAGGGTCGCTGTGACGAACAATGAACAAAAAATCGGGTTCTCGTTCAACGGTTTGTTGCAATTTATCTTTGATTAATTCTAACCGTTCATTTTGCAAGCCAATGCCCATACGTTCAGCAAATGACTTGACAAGATAGGATAGATTTTCTTTAATCAGTTTATCATATTTTCCCATAAGTGTGGTTTTGTTTTCAAATAATATCGTTTTGAACCCGCAAATTGCGAAAATGAAATGAGTTCGCAAAACGCACAAAAACATATTTTTTTCACAAATAACAGTAAATAATCATGAAAAAACAAGAGCATTGGGAAACCGTTTATCAAAAAAAGAACTTCACTGATGTCAGTTGGTTTCAAGAAACACCCACGACTTCTATTCAGTTTTTTGAATCTATGAAACTGCCTAAATTGGCAAATATCATTGACATTGGCGGTGGAGAAAGCCGTTTTGTGGACTATTTATTAGACGCAGGATATGAAAACATCACGGTTTTAGACATTTCGGCAACAGCGATAGAAAAGAAAAAACTGGCTTTGGGCGACAAAGGACAGCACGTCAAATGGATAATTTCTGATGTTGTCGATTTCAAACCCACAGAACAATACGACTTTTGGCATGACCGTGCGACTTTTCATTTTTTGACTCAAAAAGAAGACGTTGAAAAATACATTGCAACGGTCAAACAGTTTGTAAAACCCGAAGGCACATTGATTTTAAGCACTTTTTCTGAAAATGGGCCGACTAAATGCAGTGGTTTGGATATTCAACAATATTCTGAACAGACATTGAGCGAGCGCGTGGAGGCTTTTTTTACAAAAATAAAATGTGTGGTCGTTGACCACATTACGCCTTCTGCGGCGGTTCAAAACTTTATTTTTTGTAGTTTTAAAAGGAAATTAGAAGCCACATACTGAGGGGGTGATTTTCGAGAATAAAATCAACTTTTCGCTTCCACAATATTTATCATTCATCACTCATCATTTTTAAAATGGCTAATCGTAGAAAATTCATTCAACAAACCATACTCGGCGGCATCGGTGTCGGCTTAACACCTGTCATCGGCAAAGCCGAAACGCTAAAAGATACCCCCCTCAGTATATCGGACAATTCAAGCGATTTCGAACCCATCGAAGCGGGTAAAAAGGTCATTACGCTTCTTCAAACCACGGATGTACATTGTCAAGTTCATCCACACGACGAGTTGTTTTGGGAAAATGACCAAATCGTTTTTCGTAAAACAGCAGGTTATGCGCATTTGGCAACGCTGTTTGACAAGGCACGCAAGCGCAATTCCGATACCTTTATATTAGACACAGGAGATATGTTTCAAGGCAGTATGTTGTCCGTAAAAACAACGGGTACGGCTTATGTGGACATTTTGAATGCTCTCGGTTACGACCTTTATCTACCCGGCAATTGGGAAGTGGTGTTTGGCAAAGCCAAAATGCAAAAATTAATGGGTGCGCTCGATGCGCCAAAGGTTTGCGCCAATATGTTCCATGATTTAGGCGATGGTAAAAAAGGTGAATTGATATTTCCTGCTTATCAAACCTTATCGAAACATGGCGTAAAGATTGGCTTTTTAGGCTATACCGACCACTTAGTGCCGTTGCGTCAATCACCAGCTTATAGCAAAGGCATTATTTATACCAAACCCGATGAAAATGTGGCGTATTATATTGATGTTTTGAAAGAACAAGAGCAATGTGATTTCATCATCATCATCGCTCATTTAGGTTTGTCGCAACAAATTGCCTTAGCCAATTCGACTGAATGTGAAGGTGTGGACTATATTTTTGGCGGCGATACACATGAGCGTGTTCGGAAACCGATTGAATGTAAATATGCCAAAGTTGTTGAGCCTGGTGCCTTCGGTTCTTTTGTCGGACGTTTGGATTTAACGGTTGAAAATGGTAAAATCGTAGGCGAAAAGTACGATTTATTGGAAGTTAATAGTGCAAAACTAAAACCCAATCCCACCATTCAAGCCTTGATAGATGCTGAAGAAAAGCCATTCGCAAACGATATGCACAAGGTTCACGGTTACTCTACCCTACCCCTTTATCGCTATTTTGTGGTTGAAAACACTATTGATACGATGATAATTGATGCCTTGAAATGGCGCATCGGAACGGATATTGTTTTGTCAAATGGCTTCCGTTTTTGTCCGCCTCGCAACGTGGATGCGACTGGAAAAGCCCCCATTACTGAGGGGTATCTTTTTGATATGTTGCCCGTTGATTCGCAAGTCAGAACAGCCGTTGCCACGGGCAAACAACTCAAAGAATGGCTCGAAAAGGAGTTAAACAACGTTTTTGCAAAAGAAGCGGCTAAACGTTTCGGCGGTTGGGTCGTGAAAATGAAAGGTATGACGATGACTTTCAAAGCTTTTGAAGAAAACGGCAAACGGGTGCAATCGGTTTTAGTTGGTGGTCAACCTTTGGATATGAATAAGGAATACACCCTTTGCGCTTGTGAGCGTGATGGCGACCCTGAAACCATGTTGTGTCGTATTCCAAACGTCAAAAATGGTAAAAATACGCTTTATACTTTGCATCAAACTTTGCGTGATTATTTGGCAGCAAACTCGCCTGTAACACCACAGCCACGTGGCGATGTAAAGGTTTTAGATGCACCGCAAACGCTTTTGTCGCAGGTTTTTGGGGTGGATTATCAGTTTGTTTGAAAAAAATACTGAGGGGTACTCAAATTAAAAACGACGACGAGATTTTGAACCTCGTCGTCGTTAGTATGTTGTTGTTAAGCAAAAATCAAATCAATTATACATAAAACTCAAATAATACATCCCACCAATCTGCGCTAAACCGTAGCCTTGAGAGAAGTATTTGTTCATCAAATTAGCTGCACCCAATTTAACAGCTGACTTAATTTTAGGCAATTTATACGTGACAGAAGCGTCAAGCGTTTGCCAAGATGGTAACCAAATATCGCCTTGTGTATTGCCTTGTTCTACCCACATTTTGTCTGTCCAACGATAAGCAAGGCTGAAACCAACGTTTTTCGTCACTTTTGGATTGCTCAACACGATGTTGAAACGATTTTCAGGTGAAATAAAGAAGTTGCGTTGTACTTTTGAAACAGCTGGGTCGCTCATTTTGCGTTTCACGACTTCAACATTAAAGGCATCTTTACGTGTCACACCAAAGTTGTCTTTCAAGGTAATTTTACCGACTTGATTCGCATAGTTGGCAGAAATATTGTAGCCGCCACCAAGCGCATAATCCAAGCCAAGACCCCAACCATTGACATAAATTTGGTTGTAATTGTTGAAATTGACACCATAATTGCGCGTAGTTGCAGCTGCTTTAAGGTCAGTAACGACTCCTGCTGTTGCGGGTTGTGAAACGTTTTGCGCAGCAATAAAATCACTGTATTGAGAGTTAAAATAAAAAGCATCAATGTACAGTTTGTTGCCAATCAATGTTTTGTAACCAATTTCCCATGTCTTAATTTTCTCTGTTGTAAACTTCGTTGGGTCAACAGCGAAAGGCACGAGGTCAGCCGTGTTGCCACTTACGCGATAAGCCGTTACCGAGTTAGCTGTGTAACCAGGGTTTTTGAGCAAATCCGCAGAAGTCAAAGCGATTTCTGAACCACCGACTTCACCCGTTTTGCCATCAGACAACAACTGATTAGGAGAAGGATTACGGAAGGCAGACTGCCATGAACCCCTGAAATTGTGGTCGCCAACGCTCAAAACGCCTGAAAGACGCGGCGTAAAACCACCATTGAAATACTCATTTTTGTCATAACGCACGGCAACAGTTGGTTTGAAATTAACCAATTCGCTGATTGACAAATTGTAAGAACCTTGAATGTATGCACCAAATTCTGCGATTGTAAACTCGCTGCCATCCTTTTTGGTTGGAAAAACAGTGCTTTTAGTGACCATATTGTACTTTCGATAGCTTGCACCTGTAACAATTTCAAATTCTTTTGGCAACATGTCTTTGAAATTGTACATGCCTTCAAAATGCGACATTTTAGAATTATCGAGCAAACGTACACCTTTAATCGTCGTACTGCCAGGAATGAAATCCGTGTTCAATGTCGTTGACAATTTGGTGAACAAATCATTGAATTGCGTCGAACCAACTGCAGGTTTTCCGGCATCAGCCGTTGCTTTTGCTGCGGCGATATTACCACCATTTGCCGCATAAGCTGCTTTGAATTCATTGCCCCAAGCAGCAGTTGATTTCCAACTTTGGAGCAAACGCGCTGCCAAGTTGCCCATATTAAAACCTTCCGCTTCTTGGCTTGTCGTGTAACCTCGCACAAAGAAATTGTCGCCTTTAACTTCCAATTTGAATTGCGAGCGTTTGAAGTCAGGGAAATATTCGCGCTGACCTGCTGTCCGTGTGAAATTGCCGTTACCGTAATAAAATGCGCCAATAGCTTCGATTTTATCCGTGATTTTGTAGTGCAACGCTGCACTTGCACGGTAGCTGAATACTTTACTTTTGTCACCATTCAAGTCATACTCATTGTAACCTGTCCGCGTCACCGTTTTGCCACGCAAACCTGCAGCCGCCGTTGTATCACCTGTTGTGAAACTGACCGAGCCGCCATTCGTGAAATCATCGCCATAGATGTTCACGCCATCGTATTGGAGATTGGTACTTGGGTTGTTATTGGGTTTAAAGGCAGTTGGGTCAGTGCTATTAACACCCAGAACAATCTGTTTATTCGTGTTGTCTGTTATAAAAAACCCTGGGCGAGAACTGTGTGAACGGTCATTGTAATCATCGGCGATGAAATCTGTTCCGTTAATGGCTTGTAAATTGACTTTTATACCCAATTTGTTGTTAAAAACATGCGCATAACGCACTGCAACGTCCGTGTAAGGCGTGGCACTGATGGCAGTTTTGCCAACGTTGTTGACACCTACTTTCACTTGTGCCGATAAGCCTTGATAGTCAAAAGGCGATTTAGTTTTCGTCAACATCAGACCTTGTAAAGCGTCAGGACCATACAAAGCAGATGATGCACCAGGCAGAATCTCAATACTTTCGATGTCAATATCCGACACACCCGCCGAAGAACCGAAACCGAAACCAAGACCTGGGGAGCGATTGTCCATACCGTCCACTAATTGCACGAAGCGATTGTTGTTGTTCGCACCAAAGCCGCGCAAGTTGACAGATTTAAAAGTCATACTTTGTGACAATAAATCCACGCCTTTAAGATTTTGAAGCGCGCTGTACTGGTCAAAGGAAGGAGACAATTGTAATTGCCGACCCGTCAGTTTTTCAATAGTCACACCTGCTTTTGTGATTTTCTCCTCGACACGGTTACCCGTTACGGTCAATTCAGACAAGCTCGACGTTTCTTCTTCGAGTTCGATTTTGATGCCCGAAGCATTGGACGCATTGGTTTCAATAGTTTTGTAACCAATAATGCTGATTTGCAACGTAAAAGGGGGTTTTTGATTCGTCTTAAACGTAAAATTGCCATCGGCATCGGCAACAGTGCCACTGTTTGTGCCTTTGATTAGGACCGACGCACCTGGAAGCGGTGCTTTGTCTTTGGCATCGGTAATAGTGCCAGTTACTGTTGTTTGGGCAGCGAGTTTAAAGCTACTCACGACAAGTAGCAGGAAAAAGAGACAATAGTTTTTCATACAAATTTTAGTTAATTAAAGAAGAAATCTGGTCTGATGTTTTGCTGTTTGCAAGTTTTAAAAATTAAAAATACGCCCAAAGGTAGTTTTACAAAATAAAAACCCTTAATTAAATTACTTAAAAAAAAAAAATTTCTGTTTAAATTGAGAGTTTTGCACCGTATAGAAAAAAAAATGTTCTTTTGCACTCCATTACTGAGGGGTATTCAAATCAATCAAAAATATTTATGCTAACAGAACCAATCTTATCCGTTCCTATCCGAACCGAACAACGCCTGTGTGAAGTCGCTTGGTTTGGTGACTTGTGTGGTGGTGATACTGCTTTTTTAGGTACAGTTGACCCAACGCGCCGCAGCAATTTTGAGCATTGCAGTGATATTGTTGAAACAGCAGACCGTCTCGGGTTTCTGAATATCTTATTGCCGACCTCTTATGTTGTCGGTCAAGAAGTTATCCCTTTTGCTGCCGCAATAGGCCCTAAAACTCAGAATATCAATCTATTAGCTGCCATTCGTACAGGTGAAGTGCATCCGCCAATGTTGGCGCGGCATCTCGCAACACTCGACCATATACTGAAGGGGCGATTGACGGTCAATATCATCAATTCTGATTTGCCAGGACTGAAAGAAGACCACGAAATGCGCTACAAACGCTGCGGCGAAGTCATCGAAATTCTGAAACAAGCGTGGACGCAAGACGAAATTGATTTTCAAGGAGAGATTTATCAATTCAAAATGAAAGCTGACCCGGTGAAGCCGTATCAGCAAAATGGCGGTCCTTTGCTCTACTTCGGCGGCATTTCCCCTGGTTCAAAGGACGTTTGCGCCAAATACTGCGATGTCTTTCTGATGTGGCCAGAACCCGAAGACAGCATTTATGCGACGATGCAAGACATGAGCGAGCGTGCCGCAGCCTATGGCAGAACGGTTGATTACGGCTTACGTATCCACGTCATTGTCCGTGAAACGGAAGAAGAAGCGCGGGCTTATACCAAAACATTGATGTCAAAATTCGATGCAGAAACGGCTGAAAAACTGAAGCACCGCACCCAAGACTCCAAATCCGCTGGCGTTTTGCGCCAAGATGCTTTCCGTGAAACTGCAGATGCCGATGATTTCGTAGAGCCGATGTTATGGACAGGGATTGGTCGCGCAAGGTCAGGTTGCGGCGGCGCAATTGTCGGTACACCCGAACAGATTTTGCAAAAACTGAATCGGTATATGGATATGGGCATTCGCTCCTTCATCCTATCGGGCTATCCATTGATTGAAGAATGCGAATTGTTTGGCAAACACGTTTTGCCACATTTGAACAATGTTAAACTATCCGTCGTACAAGGACGCACACCGTTGGAAACACCTGAAACGCCGTTGACTTTTAAGGCGTTAAAAGCATAATATTTTTTGAAACACATAGTCAGATTGGACACATAGCTTTTTTAAAA
>JANLQI010000500.1:0-4009 GCA_031367705.1 Saprospiraceae bacterium
GGAAGTTCGTTTCAAACAAATAACCTGAACCGATACCGATACCCAAAGCAATTGTGCGCTCGAAAGCACGACCTGTTGCATCTTGGAAAATCGCATAAGACGAATTCAAACCACGACCTTCAACGAACATACGGCGTAAAGACGTACCAGAACCTTTTGGTGCTGTCAAAATAACATCGACATCAGCAGGAGGAATGATACCTGTGCGCTCTTTGTAAGTGATACCGAAACCGTGTGAGAAATAAAGTGCTTTGCCCGGAGTCAAATAAGATTTGACGAGGGGCCAAGTAGCGATTTGCGCTGCGTCAGACAACAAATACATGATAATCGTACCGCGTTTGCACGCTTCTTCGATGCTGAAAAGATTAACGCCCGGCTCGAAACCGTCCGCAATCGCTTTATCCCAAGATTTTGACGGTGACCGCTGACCAATGATGATGTTCAAACCATTATCGCGCATATTCAATGCTTGTCCAGGACCTTGTACGCCATAACCGATGATAGCGATGGTTTCATTTGCTAATACTTCTTGTGCGCGTTCCAATGGGAACTCTTCGCGTGTGACGACGTTTTCAACAGTGCCGCCAAAATTCAATTTTGCCATGATAACTTATTGATTTATAGTTTTTTATAAAAAATCCTTATTTATGTTCAACACATAGTCACATAGAAAACATAGTTTTTTATTTTTTTTAAGAAAAAGCTATGTGTATTATGTGACTATGTGTTAGTTTAAATCAAAAATTCTAATTTTGTGCAAAAGTAGAATTATGTTTAAAATTATTTTCGATAAATATCTTGAAGATTATGATGCTCAAATCAAGTCTTTGAGCCTTGATTAATTCAATTGCGTTGCTGCCATCTCTTCCAAATAGGTGCTCAATTGCTCCATCGGTTTGGCAATCGCTACACGCCCCGACCGTACAAATTGATAGATACCATATTGACGTAATTCATCAAGTAAGGCTTCTGTTTCAGATTCCAAACCTGTTTTTTCGATAACGACAAACTCCTTTTCGACTGTCAAAATGCGGGCTGCGTGTTTACGCATCAACAAAATCATTTTGCCTGGGTCTTGATAGGCTTCAATTGGCACTTTGTAGAGTGCAATTTCTTGATTGATGATGTCATGGTCTTCATAGAAAAATGCTTTCAAGACATCAACTTGTTTGTCTAATTGCTGAACGAGTTTTTTGACTTGTTCCTCCGTGACGTTTACGACAATTGTAAAACGGAAAATGCCGTCAATTGAGGATTGCGAAGTCGTCAAAGACTCAATATTGATGTGGCGGCGGGTAAAAACCATGACGACGCGCATCAAGAGTCCTGCTTTGTTTTCCGTGAAAACGGAAAGAGTATATTGTTTTATATCGTTCATAATCAATTTTTTATATTATTGCTGAAATACTGAGGGGGTCATAATTCTTTCAAAAAATCAACAAATTCATTTATTTTCAATAAGTTGATTTTTGGAAAACCCAATTTTAAAAGTATATTATAATGTCTATCGTCACTCACTAAATAATGGACACCCGCAGAAATCGCACAATCAGCAAATTTATCATCATCAGCATCATTTTCAATTAAAAGGAAACGATAATAAATATCAATACGATTAACATTCGGTAAAATATCAAGGACTTCAAGAAACATATCTGCCGTTTCTTTGTCGAAAATTTCTATAATTTTCTCCTCGTATTCCAACAAAATGTCCGTTGTAACAGCTATTTCAAAGTCGCCATTCATCAATTTATCAATAATGATGCTATTGCGCGATTTTCGAGCAATAGAAGCGAGGATAACATTTGTATCCAATACAAACAAAAACGGCTTTTTATATGTCGCCATTGACAATCCGTTTTAATGTATTTTCATCATAGCCTTTTTCTTCCCAAATTTTGTCCGCACGGTCACGGGCTTTGTCCATCAAAAACCGCGCAATCACAAAGCGCAATTCTTTTAGGTATTCTTCGGGCAGTTGCATAGCGAACACTTTAAGCAATTCGACTTGCATATTTGTCAAAGTTGGCTGAACAGATTCTGGATTTAATTGAACCATTTTTTCTAATTTTTAGACAAATATAACCAAATTCCTATCAAATACTGAGGGGACCTATTCCAATACAATTTCACTCACACTTGCACCCGCAGGCACCATTGGAAACACGTTTTCTTCTTTTTCAACCATCACATGCAGCAAAAAAGGACCTTCGTAAGCCAGCATTTCAGCTACAGCCCCTTTGAGTTCCGATGTTTTTGTAATTTTTTTAGCTTTTATACCAAAACCTTCGGCTATCATACAGAAATTCGGGTTTTTCAATTCCACAGACGAATAGCGTTTTTCAAAAAACAATTGCTGCCATTGACGCACCATGCCGAGAAACTCATTATCAAGAATAACAATTTTCGCACGGACATCCCATTGTGAAAAACAGCCCAATTCTTGTAAAGTCATTTGAAAACCACCGTCACCGATGAACGCCACAACTTCTTTTTCTGGAAAAGCCAATTTTGTACCCAATGCAGCTGGTAATGCAAAACCCATTGTACCTGCACCACCTGAATTGACCCATTGATTGATGTGTTTCCACTCATAATAACGGGCTGCATACATTTGGTGTTGACCGACATCTGAAACCACCAAAGCCTCACCATTTGTTTGACGACTGACTTCGCGGACAACTTGCCCCATGCGTATTTCTTCCCCCCCCTCAGTATTTAAGGCTGTGGCGATGACTTTTTCGTATTCTTTTTGGTCGCAAGCCTTAAATTCTGACAACCATTCTGGATGCGTTTTTTCATTAACTAAAAGCAGCAACATTTCCAAAGCTCGTTTGGCATCGCTGTTTATAGCGACTGTTGTTGGCACATTTTTATCGATTTCGGCGGGGTCAATTTCTATATGAATGACTTTTGCTTGTGTCGCAAAGCGGCTTAAATCACCTGTCACACGGTCATCAAAACGCATACCGATGGCAATTAAGACATCACATTCGTTGCATTTGATATTCGCGCCATAGTTGCCGTGCATACCGAGCATACCTGCATTCAATATATCGTCACTTGTTAGACAGCCTAAACCATGAAGCGTATGCCCTACTGGAATACCTGTTTTATGTACAAATTCACGGAAAACCTCTTGAGCATCGGCAATTTGAATGCCGTGACCTGCGAGAATGTATGGCTTTTTAGCTGTATTTATCAAATCGGCAGCGGCTCTGATGTCTGCCAAAACAGGTTTTGGATTCGGATAGTAGCTGCGTACTGTGGGGTTGCGTGCATAACCTTCGTATTCAAATTTTTCAACTTGTGCTGTCCTTGTCACATCAATTAAAACCGGACCAGGGCGACCTGAATTAGCGATGTAAAAAGCCTTTGCAAAAGCCGCAGGAATATCCGCTGCCTTTGTAATTTGAATACTCCATTTTGTTACTGGAAATGTACAGCCCAAAATATCAGTCTCTTGAAAAGCATCTGTTCCTAACAAATTACCACGTACTTGACCTGTTATACAGACCAAAGGCGTTGAATCGAGCATCGCATCGCCCAAGCCTGTTATCAAGTTCGTTGCACCAGGACCCGAAGTCGCTATGGCAATGCCTGTCTTGCGGGTTACACGTGCATAACCTTCTGCAGCATGAATACCGCCTTGTTCGTGGCGTGGCAAAATGTGCCGAATTCTGTCCATATAGCTGTAAAGCGCATCGTAAAAAGGCATAATTGCCCCGCCTGGATAACCAAAAACGAGGTCAACACCTTCTTCTAAAAGGCATTTACAAATGGCTTCTGCACCTGAAATCATCTGTTTTACTTTGGCAGGTTCTTCCATTGTTGCTGTTCCATTATTTGATTGAAAAGCTGTTGTATTACTCATGTTTTATACATTTATAAATGTCATTGGTCAAATTTAATTAGTCTAAAACTAATAATATTTATAGTTTTTTTTGTCATTCTGAACGCAGTGAAAGAATCTAAATAACATTTATAAACAGATTCTTTCACTGCGTTC
>JANLQI010000517.1:0-17985 GCA_031367705.1 Saprospiraceae bacterium
GGTTATTGGTCTTTACCAATAACCAATCCCCATTAACCAATCCCAAATAACAAATAACGAACAAACAAAAATGCAAGCGAAAAGCCTTTTAGGAATAGACGTTGGTGCATCAGGCATCAAAGGGGCTATTGTTGATTTAGAAACAGGTGAGTTTATCGGCAAACGGTTTCGTGTACCCATGCCCGAACCGAGTACGCCCGAAAATGCGGCACAAGCCATTGTCGAAATTGTCAAATATTTTGATTATTCAGGCACTATTGGTGTTGGATTCCCTTCCGTTGTCAAAAATGGTATCGCTTTGACGGCTGCCAATCTTGACAAATCTTGGATTGGTTGTAACATTGAGACCGTTATTGGCAATGCAACAGGCATGCGCGTTATTGCCTTAAACGATGCAGATGCGGCGGGTATGGCTGAAATGCGTTTCGGTATTGGCAAAGGAATGATGGGTACGGTTGTCTTAATTACAATAGGAACAGGTTTGGGTAGTGCCGTGTTTACAGATGGTCATTTGCTCCGAAATACCGAATTTGGTCATTTTTTGATGAAAAAAAACCTCATCGCAGAGAAATACGCTGCCGATTCTATCCGTAAAAGTGAAGGTTTATCATGGAAAAAATGGGGCAAACGTTTCAATGAATACCTTGAAAAATTAGAATTGTACTTGCAACCCACTCTTATTTTACTCGGTGGCGGTTCAAGCAAATATTTTGATGAATATAAAGACCAATTCACCATCGGTACGCTCGTGATGCCTGCTGAATTGCTGAACAGCGCGGGCATCGTGGGTGCTGCCATCTATGCCGCTGAAAGCGAATGAAAGGTAAAATATATCTCATACCAACGCCACTTGGCGACGATGCGCTGCATACGATTCCGCCTTATGTCATCGAAATCATTCATGGTCTCGATACCTTTATTGTGGAACGTGCCAAAACTGCACGGCATTTTATCAAAGCCACTTTGCCACCTTACCCCCTCAGTAATGTGACCGTTTTTGAGATAGATGAACACGCACAAAGTATTGATTTTCAAGAAATTACTAAGATATTAAACACGGGCAAAAGCATCGGAGTCATGTCCGAAGCAGGTTGTCCAGGCGTTGCCGACCCTGGCGCTATTGTCGTTGATTGGGCGCATAAAAATGGTTTTGAAGTCATGCCTTTGGTAGGACCCAGTTCGATTTTGTTGGCATTAATGGGTTCTGGATTCAATGGTCAGTCGTTTCAGTTTCATGGTTACTTATCCGCCAAAAGAGGAGAAATTGGTAAGGATTTGAAACGCTTAGAAGATGTGGTGAAACGCACAAAACAAACCCAAATTTTCATCGAAACGCCTTACCGCAACAAGGCTTTGATAGAAGCGGCTCTTACTACTTTGCAGCCCAATACCAAATTATGTATTGCTGCTGACCTCACAACCCCCCCTCAGTATTTAATGACAAAAACCATTGCAGAATGGAAAAAGACAACGCTGCCAGACCTTCATAAACGTCCAACCATCTTTTTAATAGGTTAATGGGAATGGCATATTTTTTGCTGAGAATCAATGTTTCTTGTCCATAATTTCACTTTTACTTAGAAAAGCGGCAACCAATTTGGTTGCCGCTTTTTGCTTGTTAAGCCATTACAATTTCACAAACTTCGTCGGGACTTTATGCCCTTGACTCGTTGTAGGCGTAATAAAATACAAGCCTTGTTCAAAATCATAAATCGAAAACTCAAGGCGATTTAAGCCTTTTTCAACGCCTTTTTTCTCCGTTTTTACCACTTTTCCAAGGCTGTTATAAAATTCAAAAGTCACTTCTCTATTGTCTAAACTTTCTAACAGAATACGTAACTCACCATCTGTTGGGTTGGGTGCAATGCGTTGAATGACAATTGGAATCAACTGCGTTGGTTTATAACTTGCTGATTGTAAAGCACTTGATGCAGGTGAAAGCGTTACACTGGCTGTATTATTAGCAGCGTTTGCATCAGTTGGTGTTGAAGCCAAAAGGTTTGTCGTGACTACGATGGGCGCAATGGCATCGAGGACAAAAAACGGTGCATCAAGCGTTGCCGTTGCCCCTGCTGCAAGGCTCGGAATGAGCCATTCTGAACATTCAATACCACCCGCACAATAGTCATTGAACGTGCCTACTGAGGGGATGCGGTTGCCACCAAAAGACATTTTTGCAGGACGTTTAAGGTCAATTTTGATATTGGTCATGGTTGTTGTACCCATATTTTTAGCTGTTACACGCACTGTATTTGTTGTCCATTGGCGATAAGTCGTTGGATTTGAAGCAATTGTGAGCTCAATATCTGCGCTTGCTGTCGTCACAGGTTTTGTTTCCCAAACGACATCGTCAATTTCGAGACTTCGGAATTGGTCGCCACCGGCATCAAGGTATTTGAAAGCAATGAAGCGATTAGTGCCTGTATAAGCCGTAAAATCAACCATATATTCTCTGAAATTATTGTCCGTAATAACGGTTGGATTGCCAAAAGGAACGAAAGTTGAACCGTCAAAAATATTGCTCATCGTACCAACTTGAATCCGCCCTGCACCTGCCAATTCGCTGCCCCATGTATTCGCTGCCTTGAAACGCAAGCGGTTTGTGGCTGCCGAAAGGTTGGCAATTTCAGGGCTAATCATCAAAATCAAAGACGAATCTAAAGGTGTGCTGCGGAACATAATGGCGCGTTTTGTTGCATTGCCAACCGTACCACGGTTTGTTATACGTACATCCACCCATGATTCATAGACTGTTGGCGCATGATAAGTCAGTTTTGTCCAACATAAAGGCAAGTTAAAGCCTTGTGGCGATGAGTAAGAACCGCTTTCAAAATCTTCAACAAAAGCGGTTCGAGCACCCAGATTACAAGGTTCGTTGAATTGATTGAACATCGTCGCATTTGACCAAGCCGACCATGTGCCATTTGTTGTACAACGACTGCGTACCAAAGCCCGAAGGCGACCTTGTACAAGTACGATATTGGCAAAGGTATCTGTTACAATAGCCGATGAGATGAGTGCACCGCCGCTTGGTTGGCTCGTATCGTCGTAAAGTAATTGGTATTCGTATTGAATGGCGTTGTTAACCTTTGACCAAATGAGTTTTGCTGTTGTGGCTGTGATGTCTTTTGCAAATATTTTGGTTGGTACTGAGGGGGTACAAGTTGTGCTTACAGTGACGATGATATTAAAACTACAAGTTGCAGCATTGTTTTTAGCATCTTTTGCTGTATAAGTCACTGTTGTTGAACCAATTGGAAAACTTTGACCGCTTGTAAAATTGCTTGTTACTGAGGGGGTAGTTGTACAATTATCCGTAGCTGTTGGTGCTGCCCAAGTGGCTATGGCTGTTGTACCTGTCGTTGTCAAACTGATATTGGTTGGGCATGTTTGGAAAATAGGCGGTGTCACATCTGCTGTACAAGGGTCTGTCGTCGTGCAACCTTGTGACAATATTTGAGTGGAGCAGACGAAATTGGAGGTCGAGCCTTGCATACCGAAATTACTCAAAGGGGTCGTTAAATTGCTTGGGCTCTTGTCTATGACATTTGTAATTCCTGTATTTACACCGCCAGAAACACCTTGATTGAAAGGGAAATACAGTATTAAACCCGATTCCATGCCTAATAATTGGCAGTTTCGGCGATTCACAATATTTGTAGCAGAAACGGCGTAATTCCAAACCCGCACTTCATCTATGTTGCCTTGCCAGTTTTCGCCTAGCAAACCCCATCTTCCAACATAAATCCCACGCTGCACATTATTGAGATTCGCCAAGCCTGTTTCGGTATCCACCAAAACGCCATCATAATAGATCGTCAAAATATCGCCATTTTTGACGGCTGCTACATGATGATAATTGCCATCGCGTAGGTTTGTTGCATTTGGGATATTGTAAAGTTTTGAACTACCACCTGAAATAAAGTAAAATAGTGTTAATTGTCCCGAACAGTCACCAATTTCAAGACGATTGGATGAATTTGATAACTCCAATGCTAAAAGCCGTTTGAAATTGCCCGAACAGATTGTTGTAGTAGCCGTTGAGGTAAATGAAGCCTCTAATGTGAAATTGCTGTTAGCAGGAATCGAATACTGAGGGGTCTGTAAATAGTCGTCATTACCATCAAAATTCAAGGCATTATTGGCACATGAATTTGTGCCTGTTTCGCAAGCGATGGCTGTTTCGTTCGACATTTTGAAGGATAAATCGAAAGACGTTGTGCCGCTTGTTAATTTGGCATAGCCACCTAAAGTGTTGATATCCTGTGTATTAGCGCCCATGCCTATTTGCAAAGCATTGGCTAAAGTATTGACTGTGATTGAACCTGTTGGCAAGCCGATTGTGCCTGTTACAGTTGGATAATATGCCCAATTTGCCGTGGATACTGAGGGGGTCAAACAGTTGATTTTTTGCGGTGTTCCAGTCGTTGTTTTGCCCGAAAAAGTCAAATTAATCGGAACGGCTTGCCAAGTTGGCGAACGCAAAGTACCCGTCAAAGTCGCTGTGCCTGTACTTGTTTCTTTAAATTCTAAATCCGTTGCCACATATCTGTCTGCGCCAATACGCAACAAATACGGCTGCCAAGTGGCAGGATTACAAATAGAATTGGTGCTTGCTGCGGTGTATTTTTTACAATTTGCAGCAGTATTTCCACTAACCGTGATGGTAAAACTGCATGTGGATTGGTTGCCCGCGCCGTCTGTTGCCACATAAGCAACGGTATGTGTACCAACGGGGAAACACGTGCCAACTGCTGGCGTAAAAGTGACATCTGGCGCACCACAATTATCGGAAACGCTCGCAGGTGCATTCCATGGCACAACTTCGCAAGTACCCGTAGTTGTTACCGAAATATTCTGTGGGCAGCCTGTAAAAACAGGGGCGATATTGTCTAAAACTGTAATGGTTTGCGTTGCAGTCGTCGCATTTCCACGAATATCCGTTCCAGTCCACGTCCGTTTTAAGATTAAACCAGTGCGGATTTCTTGAAAATTAATAGTAATTTGACTAACAGTTGAGCAATTATCGCTGGCTGTTGGGTGAATCACCGTAGGAATATTGCCCCAGCAATTGACTGTTACGTTTGGTTGTACGCCTGAAAAAACGGGCGGTGTTACGTCAGTCGCACAAGGATTGTTTTGCACAACTGTTACACTGAAACGGCAAGAACTATCTTTTAATGTACCATCACTTGTATTAAATACGTCATATCGAATATTTGAAACACCTACAGGAAAGCTTGAACCTGAATTAATGGCTGTTAAGCTCGGCGGTACAGAAGCCAATAAAACCATGCCACCACAAGTACCTGATAAAGTAGGAGTAACCCAAGTTGCAACAGCAGAATTTGTAGTCGTATTGACTGTAATATTTGGCGGACAGTTTGTTGTTACGCAAGTATTTGATGCTGTTTGAATAATAATCGAGTAATCCTCTACTTCACCTGCCGCAAAGGTTTCACAATCGGTTGGGTAAGCGTCTTTTTTCATGCTCACACGCATACGAACATTGCCTGTTATGGCTGTTGTTGGAATCGTTATGCTTTGTGTAACGGATTGATTACCATTGTTTTGTTCCAATACTTTTTCTGTGTCTTCATAAATGCCGTTGTTATTGAAGTCAATCCAAACACGGAAAAAGAGGTTGGTTTGATAGCCTGCCCAGCTCAATCCTGGCGTGATACTGAGGGGGTATGCTTGACCTTTTGTAACCGTAGCTATTTTGTCTGTCCAATCAGAATAGCCGATGGTGTAGCGGTCATCACGTGTTTTTGTGGTAACACTATTTAAATTGGCAAATTGAACAGCGATAATCCATTCGTTCCAAGGTGCATTGGATTTAGAGGCGCAATAAGAGTTTTGGGAATGGACAACATCTATTGACATTGTAATTAAAAGCAAAATACTGAGGGGTAGCACAAAGCGCACCCAAAGAGAAAGTTTAGTGTAGTTCATTGTTATAAGTTTGTTTTAAAATTTAATAGTTGAAATGGGAGGATTTCATAACAAAGGTAAAGTGCTTTTATTATGAGACATCTTTTTTAACGTTTTACGAAGCAAAATACGCTGTTTTGTTTAGTTTTTGCATGGTATAAAAAACGCAAGTGGAAAGAGAAACGGCTCTTATGCGGGTGGTGCATAAGAGCCGTTTTGGAGAGAAAATGAAGTTTTAATTCTTCAAAATATCATCAATTGGGTTGTTATCCTTGTATTTTTCTTGGATTGCCATAATTTCTGCGACAGGTACGCGAAGGACTTCAGCTATCAAGTCCATTTCTGTCCCTTTTTGCAAAAGCAAAAGTACACTGCGTTCTTTCAATTGGCGTTCGCGTTCTAACTGTTTTGTAGTGTCCAAAATAGCTAAAATATCTTCTGTTGTTTCAAAATCTGTAATAACCATTTTTTTTATATTTTGACCAAAGATAAGATAATTATTTTGATTATCAAATTTTATGTAATTCTGAATAAAGGACATTAAGAAAATTATTTCGTCTTTAGGAAAACCTGCTGTGAAGAGTCTACGAACAATCGGTAAGTGCAAATTTATGATGTCCTCATCTTTCATTTTTTTCGCTTGTGTGGCATGATAGGCAACTTCCATGATGAGCGCAACAGCATCATTTGGCGTTTTATAGGTAGAAGGCGGATTGTCCATCACTTTGTACGTATTAAAAACCGTCAAAGTCTTCGAGCCAAATATACTGCTTTGGTATTGTTTTGGATGAAAATTTGGGTCATCATCGGTATAAATCGCTAATGTAAGCGGATTGATATTGAATGTTTCCTCAATTCGATACCGCATTTGATGAAATCGGAATGCGAATAGTTTGTCTGTGTAACCCTGTATTTCGACATGTAGTAATATCCAAAGGGGTTTGCCGTTTTTCAAATACAAACCGACTAAAACATCAGCCACTCGATTTTGTTGGTCAGATTCTACATACAGTTTGTGCAGTTCCTTGTCCAAAAAAGTCACGCCTCTTGTCCAATCTATTCGATGATAGCTTTTTGGAAAGAAGAACTGATAGAATTCTTTAAGATATTTTCGGAATACAGATTTCCAAATTAAGTCTCTATTGACACGCATGTTTTCTGAAATTTTTATTGGTTTTACCAAATGTACGATTCTTCGCTTTACAAGCAAGTTTGATTGGTTTTTTTTGAAGAAAATACGCTGTTTTGTTTAGTTTTTGCATGGTATAAAAAAGTCAAGTGGAAAGAAAAACGGCTCTTATGCGGGTGGTGCATAAGAGCCGTTTTGGAGAGAAAACGAAGTTTTAATTCTTCAAAATATCATCAATTGGGTTGTTATCCTTGTATTTTTCTTGGATTTGGAGAATGTTTTCAACAGGTACATTGAGTGCTTTAGCAATTATTTCTGCACTCATATTCTGTTTTAGAAGTAAAAGAATACTGAACTCTTTTTCTTGACGCTCACGTTCTTTTTCTTGACGCTCACGTTCTTTTTCACGACGCTCAAGCTCTTTTTCACGACGTTCAAGTTCACGTTCTTGCTCCGCTCTTTCTAATTGTTTGCGGGTATCGAGAACGAATAAAATGTCTTCTTCTGTTTCAAACTGTCTCATATCATCTATTTTTTTTCCAAAGATACTATAATAAATTTGATTGTCAAACTTCACGTAATTCTCAATAAATTCCAATATATGTGCTACGTCGGATTTATCATATCCAGAAGTGAATAACTTGCGAATTATCTGCAAATTTACATTAATTCTGTCATTGTCTTTCAATGTTTTCGTTTGTGTCGCTTGATACGCCACTTCCATGATGATAGCGACAGCACTATTTGGGTCAACATAAGTAGAAGGCGGATTTTCCATCACTTTATAGGTATTGAAGGTCGTTACTGTTTTAGAACCCAATACCGTTTTTTGAAATTGTTTTGGATGAAAATTAGGGTCATCGTCCGTAAAAATAGCCAACATCGTTGGGAACGCTTCGAAATACTCCTCAATACGGTAACGCATTTGGTGAAAACGATAGCCAAACATTTTGTCAACATAACCTTGTATTTCAATATGCAGCAATATACAAATGGCTTTTCCACTTTTCAGAGTTAACTCCACTAATATATCTGCAACCCGATTTTGTTGTTCGGACTGAGCATATATCTTTTCAAGCTCTTTGTCCAAAAATGTCACGCCTTTCGACCAGTCTATGCGACGGTCGTATTTTCGGAAAAAGAAGCAAAAAAACGATTTAAAATAGCGGCGAAAAGCGGCTTTCCATAGTTTGTCTCTTTCTGTTCTCATTTTTGTAAGTTTAGCCAGTTTTGGTGAAATTACAACTCTTTGAGCTCTAACAAAGAGTATGTGCTGTTTTTTGAGCAAAATACAACGTATTGTTTATGTTTTAAATGCTATAAAAAAGTATAATTCTATTTTTCTTTTTATCAAAATCCAAACAAAACGTCTATTTTTTAGTAAAACCAAACCAAAACGATAATTTTGCCGCCCAATTGATTATCAGTTATTCGTTAATGGTTATTCGTGTGTTAGGAGACAACCCTTAAACCGCAACGCATGACATAAGTCTCACGACTCAATACTAAAATATGAAAGTTTTAAAATTTGGCGGCTCGTCCGTCGGTAAGCCCGAAAGAATTCGGGGTATTGTGGCTATTTTACAGAAATATCACGCTCGTGGCGACCGTTTTACGGTTGTTTTTTCCGCTTTTGGCGGTGTCACCGATGGTTTGATTGATATGGCAACCAAAGCCGAACACGGCGATGAAACCTATTTGACGGCTTTTGAACAAGTCAAAACACGCCATATTGACTCTGCAAAAGAACTGTTGACAGAGGCTCGTTTCGCACAGGTTTTGCCTTTAATTGAAAAAAATACCGACGATTTGCTCGATGTACTGAGGGGTATCTTTTTGATTAGAGAAGTGTCGCCACGTACTTTGGACTACGTTGTGAGCTTTGGCGAACGTTTGTCGAACCTCATTGTGGCGCAAACTTTGGACGAATCGGGCATTCCTGCCGAGTTCCTCGATGCCCGTAAAATCATTAAAACGGATAAGAATTTCGGCTCTGCAAAAGTGGATTTTGAAGAAACTGACCGCCTTGTAGCTGAATATTATGCGGTACACAACGACAAAGTGCAAATCGTTACGGGCTTTATAGGTTCGGTCAAAGGCAGCGCCAATGGTGCTGAATTTGGTTTGACAACAACCCTCGGACGTGGTGGCTCGGACTATACCGCAGCGATTATTGCCGCAGGTTTAGATGCCCAAGTCATTGAAATTTGGACGGACGTAGATGGTGTGTTGACAGCCGACCCACGCAAGGTCAAAAAGGCGTTTACTATCCCAACCATGACTTATGCCGAAGCGATGGAAATGTCGCATTTTGGCGCAAAAGTCATTTATCCGCCAACCTTACAACCTGCTTTTAGGAAGCAAATTCCGTTGTATATCAAAAATACTTTCAATCCTGATTTCATCGGTACGTTGGTATCAAATAAACGCGACGCTTCTGCTCATGCCGTTCAAGGCATCAGTTCGATTTCAAATGTGTCATTGCTGACATTAAGTGGTTCGGGTTTGTTTGGTGTGCCAGGCGTTGCTGGGCGTTTGTTTGCAGGTTTGGCGGCTGCCCAAATCAATGTTATTTTGATAACACAAGGTTCATCTGAATCGTCTATTTCCTTTGCGGTCAATCCGTCGGATTCGTCAAAAGCGAAACGGGCAGTTGAAAAAGCGTTTGAATATGAGTTCAAAAACGGCTCAGTGAACCCCCTCAGTATAGAACCTGATTTGTCAGTCGTAGCGATTGTCGGCGAGGGTATGCGCTACCGTCCAGGCATTGCGGGCTTGATGTTCCATTCTTTGGGCAAAAACGGTGTGAATTGCGTGGCGATTGCTCAAGGTTCTTCAGAACTCAATATCTCGGTCGTTGTGCCACGTCATGACGAAGCAAAAGCCTTGAATGCGCTGCACGAAGGTTTCTTCTTGTCCGATGCTCAGACGCTCAATGTGTTTATCATGGGAACGGGTTTGATTGGCAAAACCTTGATTCGCCAAATTGTGGACAATGCTGAGTTTTTGAAGAAAAATCGTTTCATCGAAATCAAAATTGTCGGTTTGTCAAACAGCCGCAAAATGCTTTTTGATGAAGAAGGCATTGACCAACAAGCATTTATGTCTTTGATCACTGAAAAAGGTGAACAAGCGAACCCCTCAGTATTTGTCGAAAAAATGAAGGCGTTGAATCTACCAAACACCATTTTTGTGGATTGTACAGCGAATAAAGACGTAGCCGCTTTGTATCATGACATTCTCGATAGTTCGATTTCGATATCAACAGCGAATAAAATTGCCAATTCGTCGTCGTATCAAAACTACGTCAATCTGAAAGAAACGGCTATCAAGCGGAGCATTCGTTATGGTTATGAAACGAATGTCGGCGCAGGTTTGCCCGTCATTTCCACATTGAGCGATTTGATAATTTCAGGCGATAGAATTTTGAAAATTGAAGGTGTTTTGTCGGGTTCACTGTCTTTTATCTTCAATAATTTCAAAAAAGGTGTCAAATTCTCTGAAATCGTAGGCAAAGCGAAGGAATTGGGCTATACAGAACCTGACCCACGTATTGACTTAACAGGCATAGATGTACGTCGCAAGCTTGTTATTTTAGCACGTGAAGCAGGTTTCCCGATTGAAGATACGGATGTTGACATCATCAATTTCCTTCCAGAAGCGTGTTTGTCTGCCAAAACGGTGGAAGAATTTTTCGAGAATTTGAAAAATTCAGACACTATTTTTGATAAAATGCTTGACGATGCAAACGGTGGTAAATTGCGCATGATTGCCAAAATTGAAGGCGGCAAAGCGACAATCGGCTTACAAACTGTTGATACTTCAAATCCATTCTGTCACCTCGATGGTTCTGACAATATGATAGTTTTCACGACTGAACGTTATCGTGAGCGTCCGCTTGTTGTACGTGGACCAGGTGCAGGTGCGGAAGTAACGGCAGCGGGTGTGTTTGCAGAAATTATTGCGATTGGTAATTATTTGGGGTAATTATTTGCCTTGTGAATAAGAAAAAAGCCTTGAAGACGTGTTGTTTTCAAGGCTTTTATGCATTTTTAAGTAGATAAAACGGTCTTACTTCTTCGTAATAAACACCTCAATCCGCCTATTTTTTGCCATGCCTTCGGGTGTGCCATTGTCAGCAATGGGCTTCGTATCGCCCAAACCTTCGGTTGTAATCCGTATTTGGTCTATACCGTTTATAGTCAAATATCTTTTAACGGAAGCGGCACGGATGAAAGAGAGGCGCAGGTTTTTGTCTGGAATACCGAAATTGTCTGTATGCCCTTCAATTTTGATGTCCACATTTGGAAAAGCTTTCAAAATTTTGACCAATTCATCTACTTGCGTTTTCGATTCAGGTCTTAATCTGGCTGAAGCATTGCCGAAATAGATACTGTCAAGTGTCAAAGGTTTGGTTAAATCGGCCTTTGGGTCCATGATTTCGGTGTAGAGTTTATCTAAAAACGAGCCTTTGGGAATCTCTACGATGCCTTCTGGAAGGTTTAATTGATGTTTTGAATCCAATACTGAGGGGGTAGGCGTGGCGTTTGTATTTTCCGTTTGTGCGGGTGTTTCAGCAACTGTTTCAGTCTTTAGAGTGTCGAATGATGGGAGTGAGCAGTTTTTGAAAAAATAAAGACCAGCGAGAAGGGCTATCGCCCCTAAAACCCACGGCATAAACTTGCTGAAATCCATGCGTTCTTCGACAATATCCTCAACTTGGGTCGTAATAACATTGGATAAATCCAGATTTGCCGCTTTAAGGAGGCCTTCTGGCAGGTTTTCATCGCCTAAAATGGGTAATTGTTCATTCAAGAGATTGACAAAACTATTGCCACTTGTGCCGCTGCGTTGACTGATGAGATTCATCAAAATGGGTGCCACTATGTGCATCAAACTGGTGGTAGAAGTTGTTTTTATTTGTGTGTTTTTAGCTATCCAATCTGTAATTGGTCCTGTTTTATTGCCAAAAATACTGGTGACAATGCCGCTACCAGAACTCATCAAATTCTGTGTTTCTGTACCGCCGCTCATTAATTTGTTGAGAGAAATGGACATATCCATTTTGCTACTGTCTTTAAGATGTTGCACGAGTTTATTGACGCTGTCACTACTATCTGATTTATTTGCCATGCCACCTATGAGCGAAGGCAGAATATAGCTCATAGCTTTGTAAATGGATTGGTTGTTTTCTCCCAAAAAATTAGCTGCTTTTCCGATGGCGATGTCCGTAAAGTGTCCTTTTGCTATATCGAGTAAATTCGTTGCCATAAAAATTTTAGTTTTGTTTTAATTATTTTGAAGGCAAAAATAGCAAAGCACCTTGTAAATAACTTGTTTATTAGACGCTATTTTTAAATTTTGATGCACAACCCTTTATTTTTTCTTTTTTTACTGAGGGGGGGGATTACTCTTTAAAAACAAGTTTAGGATATTTTTTGTTTTCTCTTCAAATAAATCATTAGAGACATTAACGTATGAAATCCCATCTGTTTCTAACATTTTCGCCTTAGCTTAATATCTTTGCGAAAAGTTAGCGAAAATTCACTAAAAAGCAGAAATGAATCATTTTGATTTTTTAAAAGAAAGCCTTAGAAACATACGCACGACAGGAGCTGTTGCCCGTAGTTCGAAATATTTGGTTCGTGAAATGATGCAACCCATTGATTTCAAAAATGCCAAAGTTATCATTGAACTCGGTGCAGGGGACGGAGTATTGACGGAGGAATTGTTGAATCGTATGTCGCCCGATACGTTGTTATTGTGTTTTGAAATCAACCCAGAATTTTGTAAAATACTGAGGGGAGCCATTGACGACCCGCGTTTTGTACTCATCGAAGATTCAGCTGAAACGCTTGAAAAACATTTGCAGGAACTGGGTTTTAAGGAGGCGGATTACATTATGTCAGCCATTCCGTTTATAGCTTTGCCCAACGACTTAGTCCATCGCATCGTTTCTGTTTGTCACAAAGTATTGAAAAAGAAAGGTTTGTATATTCAATATCATTATTCATCGTATATTAGACGCATGTATCGGAAGCATTTTGGTAATGTTCAAGTAGAGTTTGTCCCTTTCAATATTCCGCCTGCCTTTGTGATGATTTGCGAGAAAAAGTAACTAATAACCAATTAATGACAAAATATAACGCAACCGATTCTCTCCGTTTTCTCTCGAAAGTCACCCTTCGACGGGTTTGGAATGCGACGAAAGTATTGTCTTCATTTTATATCACAAAATGGACAGGGCGACCCGTCCAATGGGGTATGCCCTTTACGATTTCACTCGAACCAACGACCGCTTGCAATTTACGTTGCCCTGAATGTCCAAGTGGTTTGAGGGCTTTTACACGTCCGACAGGCAACTTAAAATCTGATTTTTTCAAAAAAACCATAGACGAATTGCACCGCGATTTGATGATGCTCATTTTTTATTTTCAAGGTGAGCCGTATATCAATCCTAAGTTTTTAGATATGGTCAAATATGCCAATGACAAAGGCATTTATACCATAACTTCTACAAATGGGCATTTTTTGAATGGTGAAAATGCAAGGAAAACAATCGAAAGTGGCCTCGACCGCTTGATTATTTCTGTTGATGGTACGACCCAAGAGACGTATGAAAGCTATCGAAAAGAAGGAAAGCTCGATGTCGTTTTGCAAGGCGCAAGGAATTTGGTGAAAATGAAAAAGGAGATGAAATCACGCACACCACACATCATTTTTCAGTTTTTAGTCGTGAAACCGAATGAACATCAGATTCCAGAAATTTATAAATTGGCAAAAGAAATAGGCGTTGATGAAGTAAAACTCAAGACAGCCCAAGTATATGACTACGAAAATGGCAATGATTTGATTCCAACGATTGAAAAATATGCCCGTTATACCCAAAAAGACGATGGCAAATGGGCGTTCAAAAATGCCCTCGTGAATCATTGTTGGAAACTGTGGCACTCATGCGTTATTACTTGGGACGGCTTGGTTGTGCCTTGTTGTTTTGATAAAGATGCGACGCACCAACTCGGTGATTTGAAAGAAGCGACTTTTAAAGAGGTGTGGCACAATGGCTCATACAGCCGTTTTCGCAAAGCGATACTGAAAGGACGTGAGGAAATTGATATTTGTACGAATTGTACTGAGGGGTGTAAAGTGTGGGCGTAAAAATGAATATTTACCAAAAATCTTTTAATGTTAGCATTAACTTATTATTTTTGAGGAAAATTTAAGTAATGAAAGACGATTTTAAAAATTGGCAGGAAGAAAATATAGAAGAACTTGAAATTGAATCTGGCGATGATGGTAGTGGCGCGGAAGATGACATTTCTGTGCCTTATGACCCAAAACAAGTTAAAATATATACTTCACCCAGTACAATTGATAATCTTGTTCAACGGCTTCGTCATAATGAAATTGATTTAAATACAGAATTTCAACGCAAAGGTAATTTATGGAAACCCGATGCTCAAAGTAGGCTTATCGAATCTATTTTGTTGCGTTTCCCTTTGCCCCCACTTTATTTTGATACAGAAGATGAAGATAGTTGGAAAATTGTAGATGGACTACAACGGTTATGGACTTTCAAAAATTTTATTGTTGATCAAACATTAGAATTGAACGGTTTAGAAATATTGACGGAATATAACGGTAAGAAAATAAAGTTTGATAACCTAAATAGAGCCATGCAAAGACGACTGTTGGAAACCAATGTCACAACATATCAAATTCAACCAGGAACACCTAAGCAAGTTAAATATCATGTTTTCAGACGTATCAATACAGGTGGTTTAGGGTTGAATCCTATGGAAATTCGCCATGCACTAAATCAAGGCAAAGCAGCGAATTTTATGAAGCGCTTATCTGAAAATGAGGCATTAAGGAATATGCTTCCATTGCCAGATAAACGCATGGAAGACAGAGAGTTATATCTTCGGACTATTGCTTTTATGTTTCGCCCGTATTCGGAATATAAAAAGCCCTTAACAAGTTTTTTAGATACCACAATGGAGTTATTGGGAGACCAATCTTCACAACAATTAAATCAAATAGAATTGAATATAGTAGGTGCTATTGCGATTCAAAAAACTCTTTTTGACAAACATGCTTTTAGCAGATCTTTTGGCGAAAAAGATTGGCGTTATAAACTTAATAGTGCCCTATTTGAAACTTGGGTTTCATTGACTTCTGTCTTGAAAAAAGAAGAAATAAAAAACCTAATTGCTAATAAAGCGGTTTTGCAAAAAGCTTATCGTTTACTACTGAGGGATACTATTTTTGCGAAATCTATTTCATCTTCAACGTCAGATAAATCAGCAGTCAATGTGCGATTTAGCCATATTGAAGCCTTGATTAATAACTATAAAAAAACAATACCAATTGAACCTCAATTAGTTTTGAATATAAATGAATGAGAAAATGATAACACGCATCATCATAAAAAATTTCAAAGCTTTTCAATACGCTGAAATCAATTTAACGGAACTTAACCTTTTTACAGGTATGAATGGCATGGGAAAATCGTCGTTCATCCAGGCTTTATTGCTATTGCGACAATCTGAAAGAGAGTTGTTTTCAAAAGGTTTATTACTTAAAGGAGAGTATTTAGAATTAGGTAAAGGTCGAGATGTTCAATGTATTAATGCGGATTCAGATATTATTAGTTTTGCGATTGAAATAGATTCAGTACAAAATTATGATTTTGATTTTAAGGTTGTTAAAGATTCTGATTTATTAGCTATAGTACGTCCAGAAAAAGGATTCAAATGGTTTGATACATTAATGGCAACGGCTTTTTCTAAAAACAATATGTTAGATTCAATAAGCAACCTCTTTTCTAATAATTTCCAATACCTCAATGCCGCAAGAATAGAACCCCACTCCTTTTTTTCTGCCAATTTATCGAAAGTTCAACAAGAACGTACACTCGGTAAACGTGGAGAACATACACCTCTTTTCATTGCACTCAATCGCTTAGAGTCTATTGCATTAGAAACGGTGCAACATCCAAAAGCTATAAGTAATACCTTAATAGCCAATATTGATGCTTGGTTGAGTGAAATAACACCGGGTACACGCTTGGATTCTACATATTTGAATGATATAGATATTGTTAAGTTGACCTATCGTTTTGAGCAAGGTCGAGATGTGACACCTGATTTTAGTTCTGTCAATGTCGGTTTTGGCTTTACTTATGTGTTGCCTGTTATTACGGCTATTTTAGCTGCCCGTCCAGGTGATTTGGTTATTATTGAAAATCCAGAATCACACTTACATCCACAAGGTCAAGCGAAAATGGGTGAACTCTTGGCATTAGCGGCGAATGGTGGCGTACAATTAATCATAGAAAGTCACAGCGACCATTTGCTGAATGGTTTGCGCGTGGCAGTAAAAAGGAAACTCATTGAACCCGAAAAAGTTTCTATTTTCTTTTTTGAACGCGATGTAGAAAGCGATGAACATACGACGCGAATTGTTCAGCCTATTATTGACGAAAATGGTCGCCTTGACCAGCATCCTGCTGGCTTTTTTGATGAATATGCCAAACAATTAGATGCCCTAATTCTGTAATGCGATGGAATGTTTTTTCAATGAATTATCTGCTAATACTGTTGATTCTGTTGCTAATGCGCGTGAAATTATGCAGTTATTTGTTCAAACAGTTGCAGGTGCGGCTGAATTTGGATTACAGCCTTTGCGTCTTTTTGAAAACAAACCATCGCTTTTTGATTATCCTTTGACCCCTCAGTATAGAATAGAAAATTGGCTGAATGATAAAGAAGTGGATACCGCTTTGAAAGACCGTTTTCGCTTGATAGCCACTGATTCGCCATTGATAAAAGAGAATGAACCACAATTTGAGCCGTTTCAAAATTCTATATTCGTTTTTCATGATGTAGATGATGATTGTTTTGGTCTTGGTGGAGCTTACCTGTTTGGTTCAGCAGCCGTCAGTTGGTTAACGGACTCAATTTGGGAAACAACTAAAATAGAAATTTGTAGGCATTATTCAGATGAAAACGATGAATTTCAATTTGAAGAAATATCAGTTAAACATTTTTCAAAACCTGAACATTTACCAGAACTGAAAATATGGATTGAAACAATTCGACTTCAAAATTTAGAAACTGGCAGACAATTATGGGAACAAAGGGCTACATTATTTCCTAATTTGATATTGTGTGGTGATGTTGAAAGGCAATTAGAAAACTTAGGTGAATCAAAATACTTGATTCAAATTATTGATAGGTTAAAACTTTTTAATGATTTTTGCGCAAGTTGGCAGATTGGAAATTTTGATTTAAAGACTTTAAATGCCCAGACGAGTTTAAATGCTTCAGGCGAATCACAACAAACTATGAAAAAATATGGTAGCCATAGACGGTTTAAATTGACGGACGGAAGAAGAGAAATATTTGAACTCCATATAAAAACAGGAGATTTGAGGTTTCATTTTTTTCCAGATAATAATAACAAGTGTGTTTATATGGGTTATATTGGTAAACATTTGCCAACAATAAAGTTCAAGTGACTTCTGTGAATCAAGCACTTTATAAATATGAATAATATGAAAATACCGAAAATATTATGTTGTAATCGATATTTTTCACTTTCACTTAGAAAACCCCATTATTCATTTTCTCTAAAATCTCCAACATCTCTTTTGAATTATTGGATAAAGCGACGGCTTTTGTCATCAACTCTTTGGCTCGGTCTGTCTCCTTCATGCGGTATAAAATTTGGCTAAAAACACTCAATAATGGACCACATTCGTGGGTTTCACACGCCTTGTTGATGATGCTTGCCATTTGTTCTAACAACTTTTTGTCTTTGATATTTTCAGCATAGTGCAAACCAATTTTCTCGATTTTTGTCAAATAATAGCTCAAAGCGTCATCGTTGCTTTGGTTCTTGGCGATTTCTAATTTCGG
>JANLQI010000013.1:0-1585 GCA_031367705.1 Saprospiraceae bacterium
CATCCAATCTACAAAATTGCCATTTTCATCTTTGTCAACCAAAATGCGTTTGGGCGAGGGTAGGAGACAGTGTTTCACGCCACCATAGCCACTCAAAGCATCTTGATAAGCACCGGTATGGAAAAAACCGACACACAATGGGTCTTCATTTTTAGAAAATTTAGGCAAATAAACCATATTGAGATGTGCTTCAGAGTTGTAATAATCGGCATTATCGCAACTCAAACCGCCGATATTGACCCGTGTGTATTCTTTGTTCCAATGATTAATCGGCAACATAATATAACGTTCATTAATCGCCCACGCATCTGGAATCGTTGTAATCAATGAATTATCAACCATATACCACAATTCCGAATCGTTTTGTTGCTTTTGACCAATGACACCTAATATAGTAGCACCACTTTCGCCGACAGTGTATTTGCCAAATTCTGTATAAATATCAGGCGAAGCCACTTGTTCATCATCACAATAGGCTTTGACATTGGTAACAATTTCACGAATCATGTAGGCATAATCGTATTCAAAATTCAAAGAATTGGCAATCGGCAATCCGCCACCAATGTTTATGGAGTTCAAATCAGGACAATAATGCTTCAAATTGCAATACAATTTCAAGGCTTTGCGAAGTTCTGACCAATAATAAGTCGTGTCTTTGATGCCCGTATCTACAAAGAAATGCAGCATTTTGAGCTTGAACTTAGGGTTTGTCAATATTTTATCTTTCACAAAATTGACAATGCGTGAATGACGAATACCCAAACGAGAAGTATAGAACTGAAAGTTTGGTTCTTCTTCTGTTGCGACGCGAATACCGATATTGAACGACTTGACAATGTGCGCATCTAAGGCATCTAATTCGTCGCGGTTGTCACAAATAGGGATGACATTTGTGAATCCGAGGCTGTTGATGAGATAAGCTATTTTGCGAATATAAATATCGTTTTTGAAGCCATTACAAACGATGATTTTGTCTTTATTAATCTTTTTATCCTTGAAAAGCTTAATAATCAAGTCAATATCAAATGCCGAAGACGTTTCGATTTGAACATTGTTTTTCAAGACTTCGTCTAACACAAAGCGGAAATGCGAGCTTTTGGTGCAGTAGCAATAGAAATATTCACCATTGTAATTGAGGTCGTCAATCGCATCATTGAAGTATTTTTTTGCTGCTTGAATCTGTTGACTAATCTTTGGGAGATAGGTAATTTTTAAAGGTGTACCATATTTTTTTATGAGCGCGTACAAGTCAATGCCGTGAAATTGCAGGCAATTATCTTGCAAAGTGAATTCATCCTGTGGAAAATCGAAGGTCTGATCCACTAAGTCAAAATAAGTGTTTTTCATTAATAATCAATTAGTTAGTAACAAGTGAAACCATAAATTTTATCATGTCGTTTCGAGAAACGTGCAAAAATACAGTTTTAGAAAAATTAGAAGGCATAAATCATAGAATATCGGATAAAGATTCGCGAATCTTAAATTTCGAAGGGCGAAAAGGCTCAAAATACTGAGGGGGGGCAAATTAGGTTTAGGAAATATTGAATATGGTCAAAAGGTATAGTAAACAGAAATTTGAATAGGT
>JANLQI010000026.1:0-24781 GCA_031367705.1 Saprospiraceae bacterium
TTTACCTGGCAAACCGCCACCTGTCAAAGAGCCTTTGCGTTGTACCAATTCACGCGCACGTTGCGCTGCATGACGGGCTGTTGCAGAAAGGATAACCTTATCAACAATCTTCTTCGCTTCTGGCGTATTTTCTTCCAACCAATGTTTGAGGTATTCGCCCAAAATCTGGCTGACGATAGCGGTTACTTCCGAGTTACCGAGTTCACCTTTTGTCTGACCTTTGAACTGTGGTTCAGGTACTTTGACCGAAACAACGGCGGTCATACCTTCACGGAAGTCATCACCTGACACCGCTTCTTTTATTTTTTTGAACAGACCATTGTCCTCACCATAGTTTTTGAACTCACGTGCCAAAGCCCGACGGAAACCGTTGACGTGTGTACCGCCTTCACGCGTCGTGATATTATTCACAAAACTGAACACGTTTTCAGCATAACCTGTGTTGTAGGTAAATGCGATTTCTACTTCAACATCGTCCTTTTTGCCTTTCACAAAAAGCGGTTCGCTGATGATTTGATCACGTGCTTCGTCAAGGAATTTGACAAAACCTTTCAAACCTTCTTCCGAGTAAAAATCTTCAACAGGATAGTCTTCGTTTTTAGCATCTTGACGTTCGTCAATCAAACGGAGGCGTAAGCCACTGTTCAAATACGCCAATTCACGGAAACGATGCCCGAGGGTTTCGTGCTTGTAAACCAATTCTTCAAAAATCGTTGGGTCGGGCTTAAAAGTGATTTTAGTTCCTGTATTGTCTGATACGCCAATGACTTTGATATCGCCTAAGGATTTACCTTCGGAAAACTCTTGAACAAATATTTTCCCTTCACGATGCACCTCTGCCCGTAAATGAATAGACAAGGCATTCACACAACTGACACCCACACCGTGTAAACCGCCCGACACTTTGTAAGTGTCTTTATCGAATTTACCACCTGCGTGAAGGACTGTCAAAACGACTTCAAGAGCTGATTTTTGCAGCTTTTCGTGCATACCCGTAGGGATACCACGACCATCGTCTTGTACCGAAATCGAATTGTCCTTATGAATAATGATTTCAATATTTTGGCAATAACCCGCCAAATGCTCATCAATAGAGTTGTCAATCACCTCCCAAACAAGGTGATGGAGACCTTTTGTATCCGTAGAACCGATGTACATACCTGGGCGCAAACGCACCGCTTCAAGACCTTCAAGAGCCGTGATACTGTTATGATCATACTCTTTTCTTGGTGCAACTATTTCTAAGACTTCTGTTTCTTCTTTCATGCCGCAAATTTACAATTTTTCGCGTGTTTAGTGAAGTTTTTAGGGCTTAAAATCATGTTTTCTTATGAATTTATACGTGTCATTTGATTTTAGAAAAATAGATAAATCGTCTTTATTTATGCACCTTATTTTGACCTAAACAAGCCTTTAAACAATAAAAATAGCCTTTAAAATGAATCTCTCTTTTTTTTTAAAAACATTGTTAGAAACTGGATTTATTTTTTTCCCTTATTTCAAAAAAAAGCCCCCCCTCAGTATCTTGATATTTTAAAAAACAAAGGGCAAAACTCGGTTGATGAGTTTTGCCCTTTCCTTTTTGCGTTTTGCAATTGTTAATCCTCCTCCTCTTCAATCCGAATCCCCAAAGCCACCAAAGCTTTTTCAGAAGCCATTTGTTCCGCTGATTTTTTATTAAAATCATCAGCCACCGCAATTTTATTGCCGTCGAGGAGGACAGCGACTTTGAATCGGTCGCGTTTCTCAAACTTGTACTTCGCAATGACTTTGTAAGCCACTTGCTTACCGTTTTTCTGCGACCATTCGAGCAGTTGCGATTTGTAGTTGTCGTCAAACGTCTCTAACTCGTGGATGTCCAAATACTTACGCAGTAGTTTTTTGACCACATACCGCTTCGTTTCATTGTAGCCACATTCGAGATAAATCGCTCCGACCAATGCTTCGACGGCATTGCCCAGCATCGAGCGACTTAGGCGCGTGTTGTTATACTCCAACAGGATGGTATCGAGTGCCATTTTGTCACCGATTTTGTTGAGCGAACTGCGTTTCACGATTTTTGAACGCATTTTGGTCAAAAAACCTTCATCCGAGTTGGGGTATTTGTTGAAAAGATACTCCGCGACGATTGTTCCCAACACCGCATCACCGAGATATTCAAGGCGTTCGTTGTTTTGTCCAGCCGCACCATTGACCTTTTCGGCATTGGTGGACTTGTGGAAAAAGGCGAGTTTGTACAAACCCAAATCTGAAGGCACATAGCCCAGAATCTGTTGTAGCCGCCGCGCAAGGAGTTTGTCTTTAGAAAAATTGTAGTTATAAAATTTTCTGATGTAACCCAAAACCTACGATTATATTGAAAAAAGTTATTGGTTGTTGGGTTGTTGAGTTATGTGTGTGTGTTACAAACAAAAACATTCAGATTTTAGGCTAAAAGACAAAACGCATAAGCATCGAAAAAAACTATAAAATATTGACTGTCAATATTTAAACTTTCGTCAAGTTTCGAAACTTGACGAAAGTTCTAAGTGCATAATTTTGTTTCAATGCTTATACTTTTTTAAGCCTAACCTGTCTAAAATGTCTTTTTTACTGAGGGGGTCAACGAAGTAATCGAACATCTAAAATTTTAGTTTCAACACATAGTCACATAGGACACATAGTTTTTTTATCGTCATCCTGTAAGAAAAAAAGCTATGTGTCCTATGTGGCTATGTGTTAAAATTAAATTGTTCAATTACTTAAATAACTCAAAAACCCATTATTAAAGTCTCTTAAAAATCACGGTTGTATTATGACCACCAAAGCCGAAGCCGTTACTTAATACGACATCTAAGCGGCGTTGTTGCGCTTCGTTGAAAGTCAAGTTGAGGCGATTGTCCATTTCAGGGTCATCTGTAAAATGGTTAATCGTCGGTGGCACAAAATCGTTTTGCATCGCCAAAATCCCTGCCACAGCTTCAATACCACCCGCCGCACCGAGCAAGTGACCCGTCATTGACTTAGTCGAACTGATGTTGATTCCGTAGGCTTTTTCGCCAAAAACGCCCATAATTGCTTTCAATTCTGCCACATCACCCAACGGCGTAGATGTGCCGTGTGTATTGATATAATCCACTTGTTCAGGCAATAAACCTGCTTCCTTCAAGGCAATATTCATACAATTCATAACGCCTTTGCCATCTGGGTCAGGTGCTGTCATGTGAAAAGCATCGCAAGTCATGCCTGTACCGACCACTTCACACAAAATATTTGCACCACGTGCCACTGCGTGTTCGTATTCTTCTAAAATCAAAGCGCCACCGCCTTCACCTAAGACAAAACCATCGCGGTCTTTGTCATAAGGACGAGAAGCCGTTGTCGGGTCATCGTTGCGGGTACTCATCGCGTGCATGGCGGTAAAACCACCTACGCCCGTAGCCGTCACCGTTGCTTCCGAACCGCCTGTAATCAGCACATCTGCTTTTCCCAAGCGAATGTAGTCAAAAGCATTGATAATGGCATGATTTGCCGTTGCACAAGCCGAAACAGTGGCATAATTAATACCTCTAAAACCATATTTTATCGCTATCAAACCTGCCGCAATATTGGCAATCATTTTTGGAATCAAAAACGGATTGTAGCGTGGCGTACCATTGCCTCGTGCAAATTCCGAAATTTCATTCTCAATCGTTATCAAACCACCAATACCAGAGCCAAAAATGACACCCGAACGGTCAAGGTCTATTTTTTCTAAGTCTAAACCACTCATTTTCAAGGCTTCATCTACCGCGACGATGCCAAATTGAGCATATAAATCTATGCGACGCACTTCCTTTTTTTCAATAGCGACCTCAGGTTTAAAGTCTTTTACCTCGCAGGCAAATTGTGTTTTAAACAATGACGCATCAAAGCGCGTAATCGTTGCCGCACCACTCACCCCTTTTTTAAGGGCTTCGCAATAGTCATTTACGTTATTTCCAATGGGCGTTACTGCGCCGATGCCTGTTACTACTACTCTTTTCATAAGCCTATATTCTTATTTTGTTGCAAAATTAGAAAAAAATACTAATTTGCTTAATCGTTACTCGTTATTTGTTAATGGTTTTTGCGCCATTCATCGTTCATCATTTATCCTTCATCATTACTTACTGCATTTGTTGCTGCAAATTACCTGCATTGAAACTTCCTCGCGGTGCTAAAATACGCCAATGTGTCAATTTATCATCCGTTTCGAAATTAAATCCACTAATTGTCTCGTTTGCCCTTGTAATACGTGTAAATTTCGTAGAGCGAATAATATTCGTCGCTTCGTCCCAAATCAACTCACTCGTTTCCAAACGTCCGTCCGTTTTACTTTCCCAAACAACGCTGTCTCTTATAATGACTCTTCTGTTTTTTTCGTCTCGAATGGCGTATTTACCCGTCAAAACGCTCATTTCCATTTGAAATTCATCATAAAAATACGTTACAGTGCCATCTGGAAACACTTGCTTTGGCTCGTCTCTGCCTGTGTAATACAACATCGTGGGACCAGTCACCCGCACCTTTACCCGCGCCGAATCGGAGTAGATAATCTCTACATCTTTTCCTTTTTCAATACCCAATTGGTCACGTGTGATATTCGGTGCTTCCGCTTGTTCGTTGCTGCATGAAGAAGCAAAGAGCAAAAAACAAAGGGCAAGAGGCAAAAGCCCCCCCTCAGTATTTTTCGTAAAAAAGCCTATTAAAAATTTGATTTTCAATACTTTATGATATTTTAATTAAACTGGACTATCCATTTTTATGCAAAAATAAACCAAAACCGTTAGTCTCCGCTTATTTGTTTATGAAGTTTTTGTTTTTGGAGGTTTATAACTCAAACGTTCATTGTTTTCAAAACGCATTGTTCAATTGACTTTTTTTATTGGTGGTGGGTGTTTACCTTTGCGCGGTTTTTAGGGAAATGTACCCCCTCAGTATTTAGCAATAAAAAATGCTGTGTATCCGAAGACACACAGCATTTGGAGGCGCCCACCCTCGAGCGGACAGAACAAAGGTGCGATGAAACTTTTGAATATGTCAAATTTTTGTTTTAAATATAAAATTCACCCCCTCAGTAAAACGCAACCAAAACCCTTGAAAATAGTAAAAATAGACAATTATTCAATCAGAAATAATCAATAAAAGAAATGGCGCAACAGGACGAAATTTTCAAAAAACTCGTATCGCACTCCAAAGAGTACGGCTTTATTTACCCTTCATCTGAAGTTTATGACGGTCTGGCGGCTGTTTATGACTACGGCCCTTACGGCTCGCTTTTGAAAAATAACATCAAAGAATATTGGTGGAAATCAATGGTGCAACTCAATGAAAACATCGTCGGGCTTGATTCTGCGATTTTTATGCACCCCAAAGTATGGAAAGCCTCTGGTCACGTGGACGCATTCAACGACCCGATGTTGGACAATAAAGACTCGAAAAAACGCTTCCGTGCTGACCAGCTCATTGAAGGTGTTATTGAAAAAATTGAAGAAAAAATCAATAAAGAAGTTCAAAAAGCGGCAAAACGCTTTGAAAACTTTGATGAAAAGATGTTCCGCGAAACCAATCCACGTTGTGTGGAGTACGCTGCAAAAGCGGCTGATATAGAATTTCGGATGAATGACTATATGAAAAAAGGCGATATGGTCGGCTTAAAAAGCATTATTGACGAGTTGGAAATCGCTGACCCCGACACAGGCAGCCGCAACTGGACAGATGTGCGTCAATTGAATTTAATGTTTTATACCCAATTGGGTAATATTGCTGGTGAAGAAAGTAAGCTCTATTTGCGTCCAGAAACAGCGCAAGGTATTTTTGTCAACTTCGGTAATGTGCAAAAATCAACACGTCAAAAAGTGCCGTTTGGTATCGCCCAAATCGGCAAAGCCTTCCGTAATGAAATTGTTGCACGTCAATTCATCTTCCGTATGCGTGAATTTGAACAAATGGAAATGCAATTTTTCATCCGTCCTGGCTCTCAAAAAGAATGGTATGCCGCATGGAAAGAAAAGCGTATGGCGTGGCATTTGGCAATTGGTACGTCAGATACAAAATTGAAGTTCAAAGACCACGATAATCTCGCACATTATGCAGATGCGGCGGTTGATATTCAATTTGAATTCCCTTTCGGTTTCCGTGAATTAGAAGGTATTCACTCACGCACAGACTTCGATTTACGCAGTCATCAAGAGCTTTCAGGTAAGAAATTGCAGTATTTCGACCCTGAAATCAATGAAAACTACGTGCCTTTCGTCGTCGAAACGTCAATAGGTTGCGACCGTATGTTCTTAGCGATGATGTCAACTGCCTTCACCGAAGAGGCTGTTCCAGATGCAAAAGGTGAAGATGCAACACGTACCGTTTTGAAATTGCACCCTTCGTTGGCACCCGTAAAATGTGCTATTTTACCTTTGTTAAAAAACAAAGAGGAATTGACTTCGGCAGCGATGAAAATTTTCAACGATATGAAATTTGTGGTCAATTGTCAATACGATGAAAAGGACGCAATTGGTCGCCGCTATCGCCGTCAAGATGCGATTGGTACACCTTATTGTATTACTGTTGACTTCCAAACTTTGGAGGACAACACAGTGACGATTCGTGACCGTGATACATTGCTACAAGAACGCATTAATGTTGCAGACATCGAGCGCATTGTTTTGCAAAAAACGGATATGCGGCGGTTGTTGGAGAAATTGTAGAAGTTGATTTTTTACGATTTACTGAGGGGTTTGAATCTATGATTCAAACCCCTTATAATTTAATTTTTGCATAAGTAATTAGTTTCTATAATTATCTTAGATTGAAATTATTGTCTAATGAATTTAATTTTCACCAAATATCATATCATCATCTCGAGTAAGAATCAAACAAATTCTTATTGGCAAGAAAAATTTTACTATTTCATTAATAGCCTTGAGTTTGAAAATGAAAATGAAATCACAGAATTTCTTTTAGAAAAATATTTACAGACCGCAGAGGATTGGAGTAAAACTAGAATTAAAAAAGAATGGAAGAGTAATTTAGATTATAATTACGGTTTTTTTGAATTTAAATCATGTCAAATTCGTTTTCGGTTTTGGATTGACGGATTTATTGAACGCTTAGAACGCTTAGTTTTATGGTCTGATACAGGTCACTATGTTTTGTCAGAGAAGAATAACCAATTCCTTCTTCATATTCACTTTAGCAAGGGCATGGGAGAAATGTCTGGAGTTGTAAAATTGAGTAGGGAAGAAAAGGAAAACTTCTTCAAAATAGGAGATGATTTTATTAAACATTTGGTTAAAAAAATGTATGATGAATGGTAATAGGCATAAGTTTCAAAGCACTTAAACTAATCTTTCGCCTATCTTCAAGCTCAATAAGCAGAAATATAAGTGCGGTTGAAAGTGATAAAATCATTCCCATCAATGAATGCTTGAACAATTTCATCAAGAGATAATGGTCAAACAACGAGAGTAATTCAGCATTACTAATATTGCCGAATTGCAACATTAAAACTTTGGGGGGAACACCATGAATGAGAAAATTATCAAGAAAATCACTGTCTTTTGTGATAATAATTCGGTCTTCATGGATAGCTATCTGTATAATGAATTTATCATCAAGTAGATGTCCATTAGGAAAATAAGTCGTATGAATAGCAGAAAATCCTTTATCGCATAAGAATTTTGCCAATTTAGGCGGCAATTGAGTATCAATAATAAATTTCAGCATGGTTTAGGCTGCCGTTGATAATTGGTAGATATTTTTGGTATTACTTATCAATGAAGCATAAGCCAAACACGCCAAAATATCCGCATTTTCCAAAAAGGGATAATCCGATAATATCTCCTCATGAGACATCCCGCTTGCCAATAATTCAAGCATCTGGGTAACAGTAAAGCGCATATTGCGGATGCTTGGTTTGCCTTTACAGACATTTGGATTAATAGTAATTCTTTCCATTTTAATTAATTTTGAACAAAAATAGACATTTTTTAGCAATTTTGAACGACTTCTGTTTCAAAACTTCGCATCGCTGTCTTTCTGCAACCGATAAACATATTCCTTCACCTCCTGCGCCCATTCTAAATGATTTTTTTCCCTTGAAAAATGCTCTTTACTGAGGGGTTCTCCAAAAACATAATTAATCGTTTGATTGCGTTGCCGATACATTTCGTCAGCTAAATACAGCATTTCGAGATTGGCTTTTATGTTGAAACGCTTACGCATATTGGCTAAATTGTAGAAAAAATGAGAGTTTTCACCGCCAATAAATGTTGGGATAATGGGCTTATTGTAACTAACCGCTTTTGTAATAAAACTTTTTTGCCACTCCAAATCACGTACTACGCCATTTTGTCGCCTTGAAACAAGCCCCGCGGGGAAAAACAAAACGCAATGGTCGGAAGCAAAAACCTCGTCCATCAATCGCAGATTTTCCTTTGGGTTTTTACCATGTTTGTTCACACCAACGAATAATTCGCCAAAACCTTGAAGATTTAACAGAATATCGTTGACAAAAAAGCGCATATCTGGGCGTTTTTGACCCACAACTTTCATCAAACCAAGCGCATCTAAACCACCCAAAGGATGATTTGCGGCAATGATACAGCCACCCGTTGTAGGCACATTTTCTAAACCTGTAAACGTGACATTTGCACCCATTTCTATAAAACAGGCTTCGACAAATTCATTATTCCTCAAATGCCCGTTGTTCTCAATAAATTTATTGATTTCATCTTCATGGACAATGCGTTTCAAGTAATTGATAACGAAATTGGGCAAGGTTTGCGCCAATGTTTTATTTTTATCTGCAATGACTTTTCGAACATCAATGAATGGTTTCATTTATACTTAGTTGATAATGGATAGTTGATAATAGTTTGTAGCGACAGTATTTTTAGACAAATTCTTTTCAATTGCCTATGATATTGATAAAACCTCAAAAAGTCCCCTCCGGGGATTTAGGGGCAAAAACGGTCTGTTTCAAGTCTGCCCATTCATTTTTTAAAATACTGAAACAAACGGTATCACGCCTGAAACCATCTGACATGACTGTAAAATGCCTCAAAATGCCTTCTTCCACACCGCCAATGCCTTTAATCGCTTCTCGTGATTGCTGATTGCGTGCATCTGTATGCAGTTCGACACGAGCAAAATTTAAGGTTTCAAAAGCATATTGCATCATCAAAAACTTCATATTTCGATTCAAACCTGTCCTTTGAAAGGGTTTGCCAATCCATGTTGCACCAATGGCTAAACGTTCATCTTTGTTTGAAACAGCATAAAAACTGGTGCTGCCTGCGTATTGATTCGCTTTTTTATCAAAAACAGAAAAAGTATAACGCTCTTGTTTTGTACGCAATTCGAAGGCATTTTGAATATAAAACGCCAATTTTTCAGGTGTTTCGATGGTTACAGGCGAATAACGCAAAATGTTGTCATCCGTTGCGGCTGCCGCTTTAAGGTTTTCAAAATCCATGACCGTCAAAAGGCGCAGCAAAACACGCTCATTTTCTAAAACAATATTTTTTGTAAAATCAAAATTCATAAGGAAATGATGAATTATAAATGATAAATGATGAATTTTTTAAGCATTGATTTACAATACTTTATAATTCAAAATGACAAAAAAGCCAAAGCAGAAATTGCTGGTAGATTTTATTTTACTCATTCTACTAAGTTCGGGTCAAGCCTTATTAGATTTAAATTATCATTTAACAAAACAAAATCCGCAGCAAAACCTTTTTCTATTTTGCCAAATTGATGCGCCAAACCTACGGCTTTTGCAGGATACAACGAAGCCATACGCAAAGCCTCTTCCAAAGAAATACCCGCTTTTTCGATACCATTTTTAACACATTTAACCATCGTCAAAGCTGAACCTGACAATGTGCCATCGGCTATCACATATTTTTCGCCTTCCAAACGATGTGAATAGGCCCCCTCAGTATTCGTGGTTACAGCATCAGTAATGAAAAACAAACGCTCGCCCAAAATCTTTTTAGCGATTCTAATTGCCTCAAAATCAACATGATAGCCATCGGCAACGATACTGGCTTGAACTTTTGGATGCTCAAATATCGCTCCGACCATACCCGCCGCACGATGTTGCAAAGGCGACATCGCATTAAAAAGATGCGTTGCCAAATGAATACCTTTGTCAAAAGCAGCCGTTGCTTCTGCAAAAGTCGCATTTGTATGCCCCGCGGAAATGATTATACCATTGGATTGTAGTAAATCAATGACTTCATCACTACACACTTCAGGTGCGAGGGTCATTATTTTCACAATGCCTTTACCCTTGTCTAACCATTTTTTAACGTCTGATACTGAGGGGTGTTTTTTGATATGTTCGATGAGGTGTGCGCCCCGTTTCACCTTATTTATATACGGGCCTTCGAGATGCAAACCTAAAACGCCTTTGCCGCCTTGCGCCCAATAATCGCGCACTGCTTCAATGGCATCAAGCATAATTGTTTCAGAATTGGTCGCAACAGTTGGTAAAAAATGCGTCGCGCCACCTTCAAGGCAATAGTCATAAGTCGCTTTCAAAGCTTCAACTGAAGGAAATTCGCCAAATAGATGCCCGTTGCCACCATAAATTTGAATATCCATGAAAGCAGGAGCCAATAAATGACCTTTTAAGTCAATCCTTTCAGCCGTACTTGGAACGTTTTGAGGTTCAATGATAGCAACTATTTGATTATTTTCTGTTATAACACATTGATTTTCAAGGATTTCAACACCTGTAAAAATGCGACCGTTGATGTAGGCTTTCATTTTGTATTCGTTTTTTATAAATTGTATTGCCTTAATTAAAAGTACGTCAAAAGTACACCCCCTCAGTATAAAATCCCTCTTTTTAGAAAAAAATCAAAAAAAACAATCAATGTTAGGCTTAAAAAAAAATGCTTGCCGTACATTTGCGCCCAATTTGAACATCACCTTTTAATTATCAAATTGACATGCCGAAAGATCCAGCTTTAAAATCCGTTCTTATTATCGGTTCGGGTCCTATTATCATTGGTCAAGCCTGCGAGTTCGATTATTCGGGCAGCCAGGCGAGTCGTTCGCTTCGAGAGGAAGGCATTGAGGTCGTCCTCATCAACTCGAATCCCGCGACCATCATGACAGACCCGATTACCGCCGACCACATTTATCTATTACCACTGACGGTCGAATCCATTATTTCCATACTCGAAAAGCATCCGAATATTGACGCCGTTTTGCCTACCATGGGGGGCCAAACGGCGTTAAATTTAGCTATCGAAGCCGACAAACAAGGCGTTTGGGAACGTTTCAACATCCAAATGATTGGCGTTGACATTGCCGCTATCGAATTAGCGGAAAACCGCGAGGAGTTTAAAAAACTCATGATTCGCATTGGTATGCAGGTCGCACCTTCATTCATCGCCAATTCCTTTTTGGAAGGCTACGAAGCTGCCCAAAAGATTGGTTTTCCTTTGGTTATACGTCCGTCTTATACGCTTGGCGGTACGGGCGGTGGCTTGGTTTACAAAGAATCGGAGTTTGGCGATGCTCTCAAGCGCGGTCTCGACGCGTCTCCTACGCACGAAGTTTTAGTCGAAAAAGCCGTTTTGGGTTGGAAAGAATTCGAGTTGGAATTACTGAGGGATAGAAATGACAACGTTGTTATCATCTGTACCGTCGAAAACCTCGACCCAATGGGCATCCACACAGGCGACTCGATTACCGTTGCGCCTGCCATGACGTTGAGCGATACCGCTTTCCAGCAAATGCGCTCTGATGCGATTCGTATGATGCGCGCTATGGGTAATTTTGCAGGTGGCTGTAATGTTCAGTTCGCACAAAACCCTGTTACAGAGGAACTTATAGCGGTTGAAATTAATCCACGTGTATCTCGTTCTTCTGCCTTAGCATCGAAAGCGACTGGTTATCCGATTGCCAAAATCGCTGCCAAATTGTCTATTGGCTATACACTCGATGAGTTAAAAAATCAAATCACAAAGACAACGTCTGCGTTTTTTGAACCGACACTCGACTATGTGATTGTCAAAATGCCGCGTTGGAATTTCGATAAGTTCCCTGGAGCTGACGATACATTGGGTTTGCAAATGAAATCCGTGGGCGAAGTCATGTCCATCGGTCGCAATTTCTTGGAAGCCATGCAAAAGGCTTGTCAATCTCAAGAAAATGGTCGTGCAGGTTTGGGTGCCGACAAAAAAGAGTGGATTCGCACAGAAGATATATTGACACGCCTTGAAAAAGCATCTGATGACCGCATTTACCGCGTCAAAGATGCCCTTCGCTTGGGTATTCCTTCGAAATCAGTTCAAAAACTGACGGGTATTGACCCGTGGTTTATTGGAGAAATCAAACGTCTTGTTGCTTACGAAGACCGTTTGTTGCGCTTCAATGTCGCCGAAGACATTCCGAAAGACCTCATGCTTGAACTTAAACAAGTAGGCTATTCTGATGCTCAAATTGCTTGGGTTTTAAGAATTAAAGAGCAAGAAGTCACAAACTATCGTAAAAAACTCGGCATTCGTCGGGTCTATAAAATGGTGGACACTTGCGCTGCGGAGTTTGAAGCACTGACACCTTATTATTACTCGACTTTTGAAGGCGAAAATGAAAGTATTCCTTCTGATAAAAAGAAAATCATCGTTTTGGGTTCAGGTCCCAACCGTATTGGTCAAGGCATTGAGTTCGATTATTGCTGCGTTCACGGCATTTTAGCCCTCAAAGAAGCAGGTTATGAAGCAATTATGGTCAATTGTAATCCTGAAACGGTTTCGACAGACTTTGACATTGCCGACAAACTCTACTTCGAGCCTGTTTATTGGGAACACCTTTTGGAAATCATTGAATTGGAAAAACCAGAAGGCGTTATCGTTCAGTTAGGCGGTCAAACGGCTTTGAAATTGGCTGCTGACTTGCACAAAGCGGGCATCAAAATCATCGGAACGAGCTACAACGATTTGGATATTGCCGAAGACCGTGGCCGTTTTTCTGATTTGTTGAAAGAACTCGACATTCCTTATCCTAAATACGGTGTGGCGGCTGATGCCGACGAAGCTTTGGTTTTGGCAAACAGCATCACTTACCCTGTTTTGGTGCGTCCGTCTTACGTCATTGGTGGTCAAAGCATGAAAATCGTTATCAACGATGAGGAATTGGAAAAAGGTGTTTTGAATATTTTCAAACACATGCCCGACAACCGCGTTTTGATTGACCAATTTTTGGAACGAGCGAAAGAAGCGGAAATTGACTCCATCTTTGATGGCGAAAACTTCCACATCATGGGCATCATGGAACACATCGAGCCAGCGGGTATTCACTCAGGCGATTCGTCTGCGATGTTGCCGACGTATAGTTTATCGCAAGATGTGCTTGACAAAATGGCAGAACACGCTGAAAAACTCGCGCGTGCCTTGAATGTACGTGGTTTACTCAATGTTCAATTTGCCATCAAAGATGAGCAAGTGTATGTCATCGAAGCCAATCCACGTGCTTCACGGACGACTCCGTTCATTGCGAAGGCTTATCAAATTCCTTACTTGAATATTGCGACAAAAGTGATGATTGGTACGCATAAATTGACAGATTTCACCTTCGATAAATCGTTGCTGAAAGGTTACGCTATCAAAGTCCCTGTTTTCAGTTTCAATAAATTCCCGAATGTGGACAAGAAACTCGGACCAGAAATGAAGTCAACCGGCGAAGCCATTCACTTTATCAAAGACTTGAAAGACCCATATTTCCGTGAATTAGAAAGGAATCGGAATATGTATTTGTATCAATAGAATTTTGGAAATATACCCCCCTCAGTATAAAGCCTTGCAGAACGTGTTGTTTTGCAAGGCTTTTTTGTGTTATGCTTCCGAGTTTGTTATTTAAGCGGTGGATGCCACATCAAATGACAGGGGGTTTTTCAACAAAGTATCCAAATAAGAAGATACCCCTCAGTAAAAATGTTATTGATACAAATTTTCAAATGAAGTGGTAATACTAAGCTCAAAAGTCAGACATTTCATTATTTTTGCAAAAAAACAAAGAGAATGAAAATTGAAAGACTCAAAATAAAAAACTATAAGGTCTTTGCAGATACCGAAATAAACGATCTGCCAAATATGTGCGTATTTCTTGGCGCAAACGGTTCTGGTAAATCTACCTTGTTTGATGTTTTTGGTTTCTTAAGTGATGCGTTAAGAACAAATGTTCGAGCAGCTATTGATAATCGAGGCGGTTTTCAAGAAGTTATTTCCAGAGATAAAAAGGGAGATATTGAGTTTGAAATAAAATTTAGAAATGATGAGAACGGAAAAAAATCGCCCTTAATAACTTATAAACTTGTTATTGGATTAAAAGATAAACGTGCCATAGTAAAGGAAGAAGTATTAAGCTATAGACGTGGCTCACAACATGGCGCCCCTTGGAAGTTTTTAAATTTTAAAAATGGAGAAGGTTCTGCTATCAAAAATGAAGACAAATATGGTCAAGAGGGTGTTACAGAAGAAAGAGAATATCAAAAATTAGCTTCACCCGATATTCTTGCAATCAAAGGATTAGGTCAATTCGAGCAGTTCAAAGCTATTTCTGATTTTAGAAAATTACTTGAAAGTTGGTATATCGCCAACTTTCAAATCCCCGATGCCAAAAAAAGTCATGAAATAGGTATGAGTGAAAAATTATCCTCCACAGGAGATAATCTTGCTTTGGTAACAGATTATATTTATGAAAACTACCCCGATGTCTTTTATAAAATACTTGAAAAAATGAAACAGCGCATTCCCGGTGTTTCCTCGGTTCAGGCTCAAAAGACTATTGATGGGCGCATTATTTTACGTTTTCAAGATGGTAGCTTCAAAGACCCTTTCATTTCTCGTTATGTTTCTGATGGTACGCTTAAAATGTTTGCTTATTTAATTCTTCTAAACAATCCGTCTAAACAACCTTTATTGTGTATAGAAGAGCCAGAAAATTATTTACATCCTGATATATTAAGCGAGTTAGCAGAGGAGTTTCGTGAATACGCACAAGGCGGAGGACAAGTGTTTATCTCAACACATTCACCTGACTTTGTAAATGCTCTTCAAATTGATGAGCTGTTTTGGTTAACAAAATCAGGGGGTTATACGACAATCATGAGAGCACAAGACGATAGTACAGTTTCTCAATTAGTTAAAAGTGGAGACCATTTAGGTTCTCTATGGTCTCAAAAATATTTTAAAGGCAGTGGTATAAAATGATAGTTGAATTTTTGTTAGAAGAGCCCTCAATGGTTAATTTTCTTGAACAAGTTTTGCCAAATATCTTACCCGAAGGCATTGTTCTTTATGAAAATTGTTTTTTGAGACCTCATAATGGTAAAAGTGATTTGCTAAAATCTATTCCAAGAAAGATTCGAGCATTTTCTAATATTTCTCATGAGGAATATCGAGTTGTCATTATCCATGACCAAGACTCTAATGACTGTAAACGATTGAAACACGAATTGACCACATTGTGCTTTCAAAATGGAGATTGTCCAACTTTGATTCGTATAGCCTGCCGTGAATTAGAGGCATGGTATTTAGGCGATATGGACGCAATTCAAATGGTTTATCCTAGTTTTAAAGCTGAACAACAAAGAAATAAAGCAAAATTTAGAAATCCAGATATATGTAATCCTTCGGAAGAGCTTAAAAAACTTGTCCCCAATTTTCAGAAAGGTTTTGCTTCAAAAGAAATCTCTAAACATATCTCGATTGAAAAAAATCGGTCAATCAGTTTTGGACATTTTGTAAGTGGGCTTAATCGTTTTTTATTGCCTTAGTTTCTGGGTTGCTACACAGACATTATTCACCCTCGTTTAAGAGGTAAAATGGGGTTAATAGCATTTTACCTCTTTTCATTTACCCCCCTCAGTATAAAGCCTTGCAGAACGTGTTGTTTTGCAAGGCTTTTTTTTGTGTTTTACAAAGAAATATATTTTTCATGTAAATTCAAAACTATATCCTCAAACTATGTAATTAATGCGTATTAAATCCACACAAGCTAAATTGGGATTCTTTTTGGAAAAATGAATGAAGTAGATTAAATTTGCCAAAAACTGACCTATGGCACGAGACTTATATCATGAAAGTGTAAAAAAGGCACTGATTAAGGAACAGTGGGATATTACGCATGACCCACTTTCTTTTAAACTGGGTAATACACAAGTTCAAATTGACCTTGGTGCAGAGCGAATAATTGCTGCTGAAAGAGGAAAAGATAAAATTGCGATAGAAATAAAAACATTTATCAATCAATCATTTATCACAGCATTGTATGAAGCTGTTGGCAAATATGTCGTTTATCGCAATGTTTTGAGACTGCTACAACCGGAAAGAGAGCTTTATTTAGCATTACCAGAGGATATTTATCATCGTTTCTTCGGAGAACCAGTCATAACAAAAACGATGGAAGAAGAAAAATTTAAACTTGTCATTTATAATCAAACAACTCAAATCATTACACAATGGCTAATAAATTAAAAAAATATGAAACGGCTATTCTTGATATTTTAAATCAATATGCTCAAATTAAATATGCCAATGTTGAGGGCGGCAATTATTTGATTGCAGATAAAGAGCATCAACGATATCAAGTAATTACACGCGGTTGGCAAGGCTCAAATTATGTTCATGATTGCCCCATGCACTTTGATATCATAGACGGCAAAATATGGATTCAACAAAATATGACAGAATGGGAAGTCGCTGATATGCTTGAAGAACGCGGCATACAAAAATCGGACATTGTTATTGGCTTTTTATCTCCCGAAAATAGAGCCTATTCTAAATACGCTGTTGCTTAAGATTGATTTTTATGGAACACAAAAAAGCCTTGCAGAACGTGTTGTTTTGCAAGGCTTTTTTGTTGGTTTTACTGAGGGGGACTATAAATTCAACCAATCATCAATTTTCTTAAAAATACTTTTTTGCCAAAGGGCTATATCGGGTTCTGTTGTTATTGAAATAATACTACATTCTTTATCGGTCAAAACCCTTTGCCCTTTTTCAAAGAAAAAACCACTTTTCGCCTTTGTTTCCTTATCAATCGGATAGACCAAAGCGACTTTTTGAGCATTGAAATAATCGTGATACGCATACATCTGTCTCAAATCTTCGGGCGAAGGGTTACTCCCATTTAAGTTTTTCCATTTTGTATCTAATACAATGCACTTGCCTTTATCTGTTTCGATAAAAATATCAGGCTTTAAATGACTTGCATTCCGACTTTCATGCGCTTGCCAAAATGCTTTGGAAATTTGTGCTTTTATGGTGTAGCCGTTCTTTTCCTTTTTTATGTTTTTTCTAAGGCTCGCATACACAAACTGTTCCCACAACAAATTCATATCGAACATCAAAGCTAAAACATGATTACGCCCTTTTGACACGTCGGGATGATAATTCAAGAGCAACAAACGGGCAATATCAATCGCTTTTTGATAATGCTCGTCTTTGCGATTGTACGTTATTTTCTCAAACGTTGCTTCCGACACCTTTATATCGGGCATTTCTGGAAAATGAAGGGTCAAAGCACCAATCCGAGTGTGCAAAGCGTTTTGTGTATTGATATTTTTGACCAAACGCAAGGCTTTATACAAAATCGAATGAACCGTATGCTGTGTGTCATAAGTTGTATAACTGACGTAAAACCGTTCTTGATGCACCAAATTCTGTTGAATGTGCTTACCAAATTGCAAACTGCCTTTCAATGCCGTTGTATTCCCTTCCGTTTTGCGATAACGTTTAACCAAACCTCGATGTAAGAGATATTCGATTTCTGTTATAAACAGTTCGAGGTATAAATCGAGAATAGAATTGTTTTGTAACTTCAAATCGCTGCTGCTCGGTGCATGAACGTTAAATACACCGACTTCTCGCAACATACCGATTAAGAGACTTTTCCATTTCCCCTTGTCATTCCCTTTGTCTGCTTTTGGCAAAACCTCAATCGTCATATTGCCGATTTGTAACACCCCAACGAATTGACAAAAGCGGACACCGTTGTTTATCAAATTGAAATAGGGTACACCTTTGTCGCCATAATACGTTTGAAAGGCTTGATACTGAGGGGGTGTCAAACGCAAGGTATCGTATTCAAAAACGGTAAAATGATTAGGGTTTTCATTCGATTTCATCTCTCATTAACAGTTTTAGGGCTTTTTCAAAAGTCATTTCTATTAATTTGCCTTTGATTTCAAGCGAAAAAGGTATCTCTTTTTTACTGTAATCAATAATTTCATAAACATTTCTATCTTCAAAATCACTTGACTCATCAAACTCCGCAAAGCGATTAGCTTCTTTATCCCATTCCTTTTTACGAATAAATCCATTGCCTAAAACCAAACCTATTTTACCATAATCACCAAAAAAGTATTCTTGAAGTAACGGGATGATATTTTTATAAAAGGAAAATTCGATTTCTTCAAGATGCTTCTCGCTGTTTTTCTTGAAGAAATAACTATGACCTATCAAATTATCTTTGTTCAATAATTTTTCAATCCGAATATTTATAGTTTCAAGAATATCTCCTGCTCTATGCCCTGCAATAACATAATTCAATTTTGGCAAATCATACTGAGGGGGCATTTCCACAAAACTAAACCGCCTCCGCAAAGCCGTATCTAAAGCCTCAACGCTTCTATCTGCTGTGTTCATCGTGCCAATGATATAGACATTGGACGGTACACCAAATTTTTCTTTGCTGTATGGCAATGTCACCGTTAAGGCTTCATCTTTGCCCAATCTTTTGTCTTCTTCAATAAGCGTAATGAGTTCGCCGAAGATTTGAGAGACGTTGCCTCGGTTGATTTCGTCTATGATGAGAACAAAAGGTGGTGGTTTTTCAACATTTTTATATTCAAAATCCGATTTTGACATAGAAGCCACGACTTCTTTCTTTTCATCCTGTGTATAAACTTTAAATGATTCTGATTTCTTAGCATCAAAAGGGGTATTTCTTATATCGTTTAATATTGCCCAATAAGCTGAAGCATTTGAACCACCGATTACGCCACGGAATTGAGCATCAATGTTATTGACATCATCTAATTGACTAAATGCTTGATGAATTTTAGTCAGTCTATCTTTTGAAACAATATAAGTTCGTGTACCTTCTACATGCCTTACCGTAATATTTCTATTAGGCGAAATACTATCAATGAAAATTACTGCATTACTTTTAGTCTTAATTTTGATTTTTTCTCCTTGCAACAGTCTTTCATCTATTTTACCAATATAGTCTTCATATTGAGTCGAAAAGTCAATAATTTCTACAATGTTTTCTGATTTCTTTTGTTGTGCAATGGCAAATGATGCGTCAATACTTAATCTTTTGAATATCCCATCAACAACTTTATAAGTCATATTCTCACCTTCATTCTGTGGTTCAATCGGCTTTATCCCTTCAATAAAATCTTCATAACTCATGCTTTGGTGAAACGTTGTAAAAACGATTCTACCTTCTTTTACCCTTTTATCAAATTGAGCTTTTACTTTTTCTCTATTCTCCCAATCTAATTTTATCTCATCCTTTTCATTAATTATTTCTAAGGCTTTATTGATTGTATGGTACGTTTTTCCTGTGCCAGGAGGACCGTAAAGAATTTGATTTAAAGGGAAAGTAGGCATATTTTTATCATTTTGAATATTATTTGGTTCATTTTGAATATTATTTGGTTCGTTTTGAATATCGGTGTAGGGATACAAAATATCGTATTCTTTTGAATTGAATTGATTTCTTTTTGGATAGAGTTGAAAGTTTTTAATAAAAATAGATTTTTTAGATATATCCTCTATTTTTCTGCTCAAAAAAATAATATTGGGTTCTATATTGTCAATTAATTCATAAGAACGAATGTTTTTCTCTCTGTTTGGATATTTTTTCTTAAATGCTTTTATACATTCTTCTGCATTTTTATTATAGAAAACATCTATAATCTCAAGTAAGTAATATGCCTTATCTTCTCGTACTTCATAGAGACTAAAATATTCTTCTAATTTAAGATGTCGATGAAGTTGTGCTAAAACATACGGCTCTATTGAATCATAATACATCCAAACCGAATATTCCTTCTTCTTTTTGGGATTCAAATCTTCTTTTCTAGTATTTTCATCACCCGTTTCATCCTTATTGAAATGTACAATAAAGCCTTTAATCGAATCATCACTCATATTTCTCAATTTTTAAAATTAACCAACAAATCAAAGCCGTCTAACTTTTAGCTTTTAATTCACAAATATACAATTTACATTAATATACTTTTACCTAAATGGAAAACAAGTTTCTACTTCAAACCACATCTAACATCTTGTAACCCCTCGTTTCAACGAGGGGAAAACAGATACGCTCTCTTCTCACATCTATCATCTTTACAAAACATCCCATCAAACAGCTATTTTATGGGATGTTCTGAAAAGAAGATAGATGTGAGTTGTGGGTTGCTACGACCTACCGATTGAAAATCGGTGGTTACAAGATGTTAGATGCCCTTTCGAGACCGTTTTACCTCCCCCTCAGTATAAAAGCCTCCATTGTTCCAAAAAAAACATTACCAAAATTACAAATATTTTATTTCCCCTATTGACAATGTAAATACTCTACCCTTACCTTTGCATTAAGATTTTAATCATACAATGTTTTTTGTTGACGAATAAGAAACAAGTGCCGTACCAGATGAATTTTACCTTGTTACAATCCGTGCTTTTTGACTTACTGTTCCGACTGAAAACCACTTTTTGACGTAATATGTACCCTATTTACTTGTTTGTGCTGTATAGAAACGGCTCCATCTATACAGTGCGCCTATTGACCCAATTTGGCTTTGGCATTGCCTCAAATGTCCGAGTTTACATGTCTTTTTTCTTTTGTTTACATCTCTTTGGCTTAGCCTTATTGCGATTTAGACGCTGACGAATCCGATTAGACGGCTGTCACATTCGATTAGGCAATTGTCACATTCGATTAGGCGGCTGTCACATTCGATTAGGCGATTGTCACATTCGATTAGGCGGCTTCCAAACCGATTAGACGGCTGTCACATTCGATTAGGCAATTGTCACATTCGATTAGGCGATTGTCACATTCGATTAGGCGACTGTCACATTCAATTAGGCGACTGTCACATTCGATTAGGCGACTGTCACATTCGATTAGGCAGTTCGTGCGTCGTTTTTGATTAACAATTTTTATTCATTTCTCTAATTCTAAAGAATATGTCAAAACCATTGTATCCTTGCTCACAAGCAAACCTGTATGAAACCTGTCGCTTGATTGTCAAAAGCGCCCTATCCATTTTAGCAGATTTAACAGCATTCAAACCCAAATACACTCAAGCCTTTTTCGACCAATTGTCCGACAAGATTGAGGCGGCGGATATGTTGCCCGATTTGGCGGCACGCCAATCTTTGTCGAAACGCTTGGATTTGGACTTGCAAGCGGCGAGAGATAAGATTATCGTCAAATTTGCGATGTTACAGTCCTATATTGATGAATGTTTCACCGGTGGCGATGTCAAATTCATGTACGCCGAAGCAGGCGCGGCGCGTATCGCGAAGGTAAAAAAAGATAATTGGACAGAAATGACGCAATTGATGAGTTCTGTGCTTTTGTTTTTTGACAATCACAGCGCAGTTTTGTTGGCAAACAAGAATATGCCCACCGTATTTGAAACGGATTTTCGCACTTTGATTGCAGAAGCGAAAAGCATCAACAATGACTTGGACGCAGCAGAAAAGGCAGCAAGAGAAAAAAGAGACGAAAAGATTGATGCCAATAACGACATCTTCACAACGGTTTCGGGTGTATGACAGATGTGCAACGGATGTATCAAGGCAACCTTGAAAAAGCAAAACAATACGCTTTTTCTGTATTCGAAAGCCAAACGCATGGCGTTAAGAATGCGGGTTTGTCGGGCAAAGTCATGCGGGATGTCAATAAATACGTATTGGAAGGTGTTCGGATTACGGTTAAAGATTTCGACAAGGTGGCTATCACTGATGCCAAAGGCAGATTCGAAATCACCCCCCTCAGTACTGGCAAATACACAATTATTGTGGAGAAAGAAGGCTACATCACGCAGATATTCAAGGATTTCAAAATCAGTACGGGCGTGACGGCGCGGCTAAATGTGTTGTTGGTGGCTGTTGCTGAAGGGTAAATGACGAAAACGTTAGGGGCGTTTTAAAAGCTCCCCTAACGTAGCGTTCAATGTTTATCGCTGACTATCTGTAATAGTTATTTTCCTCGTCTTCACTGCCAATGTCTTCTTGTTGGTCGTCCAATTCAGAATCTGGAATATCCGATTCATCGCCAAAAATGTCATTTCCAAAAACTTCGCCGTTAGAAGTTCTCGCTTTACCCCCCTCAGTATTTTTATGCTCTTTTCTTTTAGATTTATTGTAAATATCTTCTTTTTCAGGAAATTGTGGGTATCCCTCAAGACTGATTTTTTGTTCATTATCAGAGCTTGTGTTTGGTTGGCTCTTATTTTTGCTTACTTTTTTCATGATGTTTTATTTTTTATTTTTTGATTTGTTAAAGATAGACAATAAAGGAATCTAAGTAATGATGAATGATAAATGATGAACGATGAATGGCGTAAAGCATTGACTATCAAATACCTGCCCGAAATCAATTTCCCGTTTATTTACGTTCATGTACTTACCTACCAAAATTCTATAGATACTGTTGCGGAACAAAATCCCGATTCCTTCGGGGAGGGGGCAATAACGCTTACAAAAAAGAAATTCCGTTTAGTGACATTGTCATTCTTGTTGATTAACGGGGTACAGACTCGCATACCATTTCGTTGGTCATAGATAGAAGGTTGGAAAACTTCTATGTCTCTGTTGCCGTTTAGCCAACCTGACAAACCAACAAGAATAACGATGCCACCAAACAAAATTTCATAACTCAAACTCGAGGACTTAATTTGTCGGTCATAATTGTTTCTATGCGGGCATCATATCTCTTAACTCTTTTACTTTGTCGTGGTCAGCTTTTATCAATGAGCGTTGCAAATTTAACATCGTTCTTTGTCCGATAGTTAAATCTTCAGCATGATTGCTTAAAACATCGTCGTAAGTAGAGAGGGCAACATCTTCACCATATTCACATGAATTTAGAATAGTTGAGCGACTCTTACCTGTCAGAAGGGATTTAAAATCCATCCACGCACGGTAGATTTTGCCGGTTGTTTTAGTACCCTCAGCAGGTGTGCCGCCGAGGCTTCTTACTTCGGCAACCAATTCCGAATGACATTTGTGGCTTGTCAGCGACAGTTCAGAAAACAGAGTTTTCAACTCCATTTCATCCGTTTCTTCAGCAGCCGTTTTGTAGCCTTCGATTCTGTCGTTGTTGATTTCGATGAGCGTGTTTAACGCATCAATTGCATTTTCGTAATTCATTATTTGAGTTTTAAATTGTTAAATTGTAATCTTCTATTATTAGTTTTTCATCGGTACCATTTCGCCTGCCATGTTTAGGCATTCGCCTTCTTTCAACATTGTTTTAGTACCGTCTTTTTTTATGATTGTGCCGTCGCTCATCACTCTTGTACCATTGCTTAAGGGCGTGTATGCTTTGACCGTAATCATCTTACCATCTCTCATAATTATTACTTTGCCATCTTGCATCATTACATGTTTTTCATTTGACATATCCATCATCTCGTGCATCTGAGTTGATTTATCCATCATTTTATGCTTCATTTTGCCATTCTGCATACCCAAATGCGCTGAATCTGGCGGCATCGTTTTGACATGGTTTCCTTTCGGCATCTTTTTCTTAAGTTTTCCTTTCGGGACCGTATCCATTTTCATGTCTGCATCATTAGGCAATGTGCCTTGATTAAACCCATTGTTATATCCATTGTAATACAAAGACGATGATACACCTTTTGCTCTAAAGGTATCCTTTTGGGCAAATGCACCCGATGAAAGAACAAGGACTGTGATTGCTAAAATTAATCTTTTCATTATTTTTATATTTAAAATTTTATGTTGAATGCTTTACAGATTTCTTTTTTTAGCTTACATGAGCTGCTTCGGCATTAATAAAAGACTCAGCGATTTCAGTCAATTTTTGATCTGCTTCTTTCTCCTCGCTTAAAGTTTCATGTAACAAGGCGGCGGCTTCGTCTTCACCTAAAGTTTTAGCGAAACAGCAAAGTGTCCCATAAGTAGCAATTTCGTAGTGTTCAACTTTTTGGCTCGCTAAAATAATACCGGCATCACGAACCATACCTTTTTCTGTATGTGCCATAATGTCTTCTGCTTCTTTGATTAAGCCAAAAATGGCTTCGCATTTTTTCTCTTCAACTTTTTCACCCAAAGAGGAGAAAACTTGTTCTAATCGAGTGACATGTTCTTTTGTGGCTTCAAGATGCCCCGTCAGTGCTTGTATCAATTCATTGGTACTGGCATTGTTGATCATTTTGGGAATTGCCTTTGTGAGTGCTTTTTCTGCCCAGTAGATGTCTTTGAGTTCATTAACAAGCAGAGTGCGTAAACCATGTGCTACACCAGATTTCGATTTCTCTTCGTTTGTTTTTCCTTGATTTTGATTGCCGTTTTGGACGGGCTTGGTGCTTACTGTGTTCATTCTTTAAATTTTTAAAATTAGTTATTTAATTACTTTCAATTAATAAGATGCAAAGTTGAGCATCCATTGGTTAGTAGGTGTTACATAACTTTTGAAATAAGTTACAACATTCACACATCTATTTTTAACCAAAATATTAAGGAGCGGTTTTGTTGACAAACAACAATATGCC
>JANLQI010000035.1:0-71968 GCA_031367705.1 Saprospiraceae bacterium
AGCCCCGAATGAAATTCGGGGACAATGATAAATGACGTTGAATAACGCTGAAAGCGTTGAATTTGAATAACCTTTTGTTCAATCCCTTCGGGATTATAGAACTCACCTACCGTTTCCCCCGAATTTCATTCGGGGTTATTCACGGTCAATCCCTTCGGGATTTTTAGAGTGCCAAAGTAGAATTAGAAAGCGAAAAAGTAAACAGTATGGTCAAATTTATCGTTTAAGGTGTAACTTTGTAGCAAAATTTGTACTTCGGTACAGAAATTACCAGATATAACCAGCTCTTCTTACAGGGCATTATTGCAACTAAAATTATAAAACAATGTCAATTTCTAACGACACAATCAAAAAATCACAACGTGAAGACCGCTATCAACACCACGACTATTATGGTGTAGATGATTTATTAAACGAAGAACATTTGCTCGCTCGGGAAGCCGTGCAAGCATGGGTCAAACAAGAAGTCAGCCCCATTATTGAGGATTATTCGAATCGGGCCGTGTGTCCGAAGCATTTATTCAAGGGTTTAGCAGAAATTGGGGCGTTTGGGCCTTCGATTCCTGCTGAATACGGCGGCGGCGGCATGGATGAAATCGCTTACGGTATCATCATGCAGGAGTTAGAAAGAGGCGATTCGGGCATTCGCTCGATGGCTTCGGTTCAAGGCTCTTTGGTTATGTATCCGATTTATAAATTTGGTTCAGAGGAGCAAAAACGTCATTATTTGCCAAAATTAGCCAGTGGCGAGTTCATCGGCTGTTTTGGTTTGACAGAGCCAAACTCTGGTTCAGACCCAGGCAGTATGCTTACAAATGTCGTTGACGATGGCGACGCATATATATTAAACGGTGCAAAAATGTGGATTACCAATTCACCACTTGCCGACATTGCCGTTGTTTGGGCGAAAAACGAGATGGGTGAAATAATCGGTTTAATCGTCGAAAAAGGCATGAAAGGCTTCACTGCGCCTGAAATTCATGGCAAATGGTCGCTGCGTGCAAGTATCACAGGCGAATTGGTTTTTCAAGACGTGCGTGTACCAAAGAAAAACGTGTTGCCCAATGTCAGAGGTTTGAAAGGCCCTTTGATGTGCCTGTCGAAAGCCCGTTATGGCATTGCTTGGGGTGCGATTGGTGCGGCTTTGGATTGTTATGATTCCGCTTTACGTTATTCAAAAGAGCGTGAGCAATTTGGTCGTCCCATCGGTGGTTTTCAATTGACCCAAAAGAAATTGGCGGAAATGATAACTGAAATCACCAAAGCACAACTTTTGGCTTGGCGATTGGGTACATTAGCCAATCAAGGCAAAGCGACACCTGCCCAAATAAGTATGGCAAAACGCAATAATGTCAATATGGCTTTGGTCATCGCTCGCGAAGCTCGGCAGATACATGGCGGCATGGGCATTACAAATGAATATCCGATTATGCGGCACATGCTCAACCTTGAAACGGTATTGACGTATGAAGGCACACACGACATTCATTTGCTCATTACTGGTATGGATATTACGGGTTTGAATGCGTTTTCGTAGGAAAATCGTTACTTTTGAATTTAAAAACAGTCTGAATCTCTAAGAATAGGTGTTTATACTGAGGGGGTAATTTTTGTTAAGATTTTACAATTCGTTTTCTTAAAAAAAGCAAAAGCGGCTTGTAAAACACAATATTTAATTGAAAAGTATGGTTAAAAGAACAATAGATACCCCATCAGTATTTATCACATTTTCAAAGATAAAACGTTTTACTCAATAAAAAAGAGAATATTGGATCATAATACTTGTAACTGGAAAATGGTTAAACAGACACTTTTTATCGCTCTTTTCGCTGTTTGCAGTAGTTTGCAGATACCAATCTTTGGACAAAAACCTGTTGTTATAAAGCTCGACAATCCGTCATTTGAAGACTATCCACAAGCGGGTCATCAGCCTGCGGGTTGGTTCGATTGCGGTTTTGCAGGTGAAACACCGCCCGATGTGAACCCAACTGGACAGTTCAAAGTTTCGAAAGATGCGTATCATGGCTCAACCTATTTGGGTATGGTCACACGTGACAATAATACGTGGGAAGCGGTTGGGCAACGCCTAAAATCGCCTTTGCTAAAAGGTGTCACTTATACTTTTTCGATTTATTTGGCACGTTCAGAGATTTATATGAGCCAAAGTCGGACAACAGGGCGCGATGTCAACTACGTAACTCCTGCTATTTTGAGAGTTTGGGCAGGTTCGGGCTATTGCGCCAAAGAAGAAATGATGGGTGAAACCGACCTCGTTTCAGCTGGTTCGTGGCAAAAATTTACGATGAAGTTTACGCCAAAGGAAACGCATAGCTATTTTATGATGGAAGCATTCTATAAAGTACCGACTCTTTTTCCTTATAACGGCAATGTTTTAGCGGACAATGCTTCTGATTTAGTGCCTGAAATGCCTAAAGAAGAGCCTAAAGTTGCTGTTGTTGAGACTAAACCCAAGTCGAATACCCCCAAAAACACGCCGAAACAAACCGTAGAGCCTCCTCGTCCGCCGAATGTCTCCATCGTTAAACCAACGGATAAATCAACGGTGACGAACCCCTCAGTAGAACTGCGCGCGACGGCGACTAATATCAGTGAAAAAAGCCAAATTTCGGTATTTTTCAATGGGAGTGAGCTAACGGAATTTGACTTTGATAAAGCAAAACGCCTTGTTCGAGCAAATATTCGCCTCAATGAAGGCTCAAATTCACTCGTTGTTAAAGTACAAAACAGAGATGGTGAAGATGTTTCTTCAACGAAAATCAATTATACTCCACCCGTAGTTGTGACAGCGGCAACACCTGACAAGCTGAGAGAAGGAACGATTATTAAGATAGAAAAACTTCAATTTGCGTCCAATTCTGCTGAAATTGAAAAGGATTCTTATAGCTCTCTCGATGATATTTATAACTTATTATCGGCAAACCCGCATTTGATTGTCGAAATTGGCGGACATACGAACTTGATTATAGAAGAAGGTTTGAGTTATCGTTTGTCTAAAAATCGTGCACAAGCAGTTGCTGATTATTTGACAAATAAAGGCATAGATAAAAGACGACTGGTGACAAGGGGTTATGGCAAAAGTTTGCCCCTTGAAAACAATACATCACAAGCTGCCAATAAAGTCAATCAACGTGTAGAAATCAAAATATTAAGTACAAGTGGTTGAAAATACCCCCTCAGTATTTTGCATAAAAAAAGCCTTTGTGAGCGTTCACAAAGGCTTTTTTTATGCAAAATTACACAAATTAAAACGCTTGACTGTATTTCAACAACAAGGCATTACGTATGAAAATATTGCGGTGTGTGGGTTTTTCAACGTCATTATCCTTAAAAACTAAGATGTCATGGTCGTAAAACCAGTCAGATTTGAAATTGATAGAGAAATTTTTGACTATGAAAAAATCAAGTGAATTATAAAACTCAAGGTCAATATTCTGTGGGTCACGTAGGTAATTTGAGTACAAATCGAGCGTACCTGCATAGGCCACTCTGCCATCAAAAAACTTATTGATATAATCGAATCGGAGTTCAGAGCCGACTTGGAAATCCACTTTTTTGTTGGGTTTAGTTGCATCCAATGGAAAGAAATTGCCTGTTTTTGCCAATTTATCATTTGATACAATCACAGCTTTGAGTGCAAGGGGCGAATATAGAATCTTCAAATTAGGTGTCGCTTTGTAGATAACGCCTGGTGCAAAACGGATAGTTGCTGGAGAAAACAGCCCACCTGTTAAATCGAGCGTTTTAGTCACGCCTTTAGGGGTGGCTGACAAATAATTTTTACCATAAGTTGGCAAAAACTGTGTTTGTAAATCGAACAAACCCGCTACATACCATTTGCCACTGCCTATTTTATAGCCTGCCTGTGAAGTGAATTGCAAAACGTCATTGGCTTTTGTCAGTGCCGTATTCCCCACTTGCACTAAAGCTAATTGCACACCAAAGCGGTTATCCCAAATAAGTTTATCTTTAACGAGGTTAGCTGAATAACTTAACAAACCGCCAAAACCAACGCGATTGTCACCCGCACCTGAACGGGGGTTGATGAGGTTGAGCCAAGAGAAATCGGCACCCAAGCCACCGATTTTTGTCCAGCCTTGTTTGGCATCTTTTGGTGGAGCTAATTCTTTGACACCATCCTTAGCATCAAGGACTTTTTGTGCATTTAAGGTAAAGCTTACAGAAAGTAAAATCGTAAGAATAAGTGAAGCTTTTTTGAACATAGTTGAAATGATTTTAAAATTGAACAATTAAGTTTTTCGTTTGAATGTGTTTTAAATACAATGTCTTGTATGTAAAATCATTGATTGACAATGATAACCGATGACATCGGAAACCCAATCAATATGGACACACAAGGCACTATAAATTATTATTTATTTTCAGGTAATTGAAAAAAATCGTTTGGTAAGATTTCGACGCTTTCCCGCATCAATTTACTGAGGGGGATGATTATTTGGCGGTCAGGGGCATTGAGAACTACACTTGTATTGTCTAAGGCTACTATCCGCCCTACGGTTTCTCCTATTTTTATGACATCACCTGTGCGAAAACGCTTACGGCTGTACATTGAACCAAGGAAATTGGCCATCACATCGCGTGAAGCTAAGCCATATCCAAGTGCAAAAGCGGCTACACCTCCACCCAGAATGATGCTCAAATTGGTTTTTACAAAACTGGTATCAATCTTCGCTTGAGCCATTGCAGTAACAATAGCCGTTAAAAAAACAAAATAAAAGATAAAATTACCAATAATAGCCGCAGATGGTATCCCAAAAGACTTACAAGCGGTCATTACAATGGACTTAATCATATTGGAAATCAAAAGACCGAACATAAGGACGATGAGTGCTGTCAAAAGGTTCGGAATATAGTTGATAATATCGCTGATAAGCTGCGAGACGGCAGGCATACCTAAGACATCGGTGGCAGCAATCAAAAAAACAAGCATCATTAGGTAAAAAACGGTACTCCCTAATATACTACTGAGTTTAACTTGAATATTATTTTCTTGAACAATATCAATATCGTTGAGTTTTTCTGTGAGTTTATCTACCCCTATTTTGGATAAAATAACCGTTAGTAATTTGATGACAGCTTTTGATAGGATATAACCGACGATAAGCAGTGTAATCGCTCCCGCCAATTTTGGAATGACCGTTAAAAAATCAGACAATAGTTTTTCAAGTAGATTCATAGACTGCTGGCTTAGAAGAGAGACTTAATTGTTTTTTGTTTTAGTTTGAGACGATCAATATTTAGATTCTTGAACACAAAATACTGAGGGGGGGCATTGTGTATAAAAGTAGAGACGAAACCAATGTTAATACCCACTCGGCCCTTTAGGTGTGCTTGTAGGTAATGTACTGCGATAATCGGATGGTGCTGGGCGATCAAATGGGTCGTTGTCACTGGCCACTTCGCCACCGAACATACCTATAATGGCTCGAACCATACGAGGTAAAAAAAGGTCAGCTACGTCTCCGTTCAAACGGCGGCTTTGTCGCTGCTCTTCAATACGCTGTTCAATTAGCAGAAAATCACTTTTTCCATTATGATTCGGCAGCGTAAAACGGGACTCATATTCTTCTTCCATGAGCCTTTTAAAGCTATTTGCCATGATGCCTCGGTTTTAAATTTATTGACTGTGGGGATTTGAACAAATAATGATGAAATAGGAGTGAACAATGATAAATTTTTAATTCACTTACTACCCCTCAGTATTTCATTATTATTTGTTCAAATACGTAGTTAAATTATTCTTTTAAACAGAAAGGAATAGTGAAAGACTTGCCAAAACGCACATTGCAAACTATTGAGAATCAAAATCTTGCAAATTCACCATTTATCATTCATCATTTCCTAAATGTCTTTACCATATTTTTTATAGTAAATTTCTTGGGCTTTATGTTTCGCCCGTTTAATTTTCATTTTGATAGCACTTTCCGTTTTTTTCAAAACTTCTGAAATATCCCGAATACTCATTTCGTCTTGATATTTCATCAGCAGTATCATTTTGTCTCCAGACGGCAATAATTCTAAAACAGTTTTTAACCGTTTTACCTCCATCGCCAATAAAAACTCATCGGGGACATCTTCGGCTGCAACGTCAGGAACACGTTCAATGTCTTCAGTAAAAAGCGTTTTCTCTTTTTTCTTTTTACGTATAACGTCAATGCAAAAATTGTATGTTATAGAGTAAATCCAAGTTGAAAACTGCGCACGTTCACCAAAAGAAGCCAAATTCGTCATGATTTTAATAAAAATCTCTTGAACGGCATCTTTTGCTTCGTCGTAATCTTTCAAAATAGAAATACACTTACCGAAGACTTTAGCAGCGTAACGGTGGTACAGCAAACTAAAATATTCAGGTTCTTGCGTTTGCAAATACAAACGCACGGCTTCTGCATCTGACAAATCTTTGTGCGTGACAACTATGTCAGACACCGTATTATATGCAACTTGCTGGCTCAAAGGTTTTACGATGTTTTAGGATGTTTTTAAAAAGACAAAGTGGAACAACCATTTTTTGGAAAATAAAATATCCAAAACATCGCAAAATTATTCAAATAACTGAGACTATGAAGATTATTTTTCTCAAAGATTGGTTTATTGGAAGGAAATATAAATTGTTTGCTTGTTGAGATTAGGACGTAAAACAAAATGAAAGTAACCTGTTTTTAGAAAAAACTTTAATATTTCCTTAACAGAAACAGCATCCCCTGTGATGAAAAAAAGAAAAAAAATATTTTTTTATAGAAAACTTTTAAAAAGAGCTTGGTGAAAAGAAATATTGCTTTATCTTTGCAACCGCAAAACGCAATTACAGGTTTCGTAGCTCAACTGGATAGAGCATCTGACTACGAATCAGAAGGTTTAAGGTTCGAATCCTTACGAGACCACATCTCAAAATGAAGGGTTCAAAGCAAAATCGCTTTGAACCTAATTTTTTAAAAATTAGAGTTTTAAATATAAATATCATGTCTAAGGTCTGTGAATTGACAGGAAAACGTCCAATCGTCGGCAACAAAGTTTCCCACTCAAACATCAAAACGAAACGCCGTTTTTTACCTAACTTGCAAAAGAAACGTATTTTCGTTCCTGAGCTCAATGATTGGGTTGAAGTGAAACTTTGTACGAAAGCATTGCGTACCGTTTCAAAACTCGGTTTGTTCGAGTATGTCAAAAAACTACAAAAAAAAGGTTCTGACATCAGTTTCGAATTAGATGGCGCAGAAGGCTGTTAAAATTTGTTCGTATACATATATATATGGTGTCTCGTTTGTCACCTATATCTTGAAACGACATTCAATTAAGAATATTCAATCGAAAGAAAATGGCAAAGAAATCAAAAGGTAATCGCATCCAAGTCATTATGGAGTGTACCGAACATAAAGCAACTGGTCAACCAGGTACTTCGCGTTATGTGACGCAAAAAAATCGTAAGAACACGCCAGAGCGTTTAGAACTTAAAAAGTTCAATGCCGTTTTGAAAAAAATGACGGTTCATCGCGAAATCAAATAATTGATTATTGATTGTTGCCAATTAAGTTGGCAATACCCTTTCAATATTCATTATTCAATAAAAAATAATCAATCGAAATAAGTCATGGCAAAGAAAGTATCAAAAAACGCAAGGGTCGCGCAACGTGCTGCAAATGCAGGTTCGGGTAAAGACCATGTTCGTGTAATCAAAAGTATCAAAAATCCTGAAACAGGTGCTTACACCTTCAAGGAAGCCATCATTCACAAGGAGAAAGTGAAAGAATGGTTCGCTACAACAAAATAAATCCTCCTGATGACAAGACTTCTGTATCCTGCGTGGGTCATTTTGCCCCCCTCAGTATATTTCTCTTGTTTCATACATATCATAAAATTTTAAGCATTACATTTGACTTCAAATGTTGCTGAAAGGCTTTTTCTTCAACAGAAGAAAAAGCCTTTTCTCGTTATTCGTTAATTGTTATTCGTTATTCGGATAATCGTTTGTTGAATAACGAATAACAATTAACGAATAACAATTAACAATTATGAGTTTTTTCAATAAATTTTTCAACCGCGAAAAGGAACAGGATCTCGAAAAGAGTTTAGAAAAAACCAAGGAAGGTCTTTTTGGTAAAATTTCCCGTGCCATAGCTGGCAAATCGGAAGTAGATGAAGAAGTATTAGACGAATTGGAGTCTATCCTCATTGCGTCGGATGTCGGTTTGGAAACCACTGTCAAAATCATTGAACGCATCCAAAAGCGAGTCAAACGCGATAAGTATGTCAATACAGATGAGCTGAATTTTATTTTAAAAAATGAAATCGTCAGTCTTTTGTCTGAAAACAACACGGCAGAAGTTGAGGATTTTGACATACCTCTTTTGGCAACTGGTCGTCCGTATGTCTTACTTGTCGTTGGTGTCAATGGTGTTGGTAAAACGACGACTATTGGTAAATTGGCGTATCAACTCACTCAACGTGATTATCGAGTAGTCATTGGTGCAGCAGATACGTTTAGAGCCGCAGCCGTTGACCAATTAAAAATATGGGCTGACCGTGTGCGTTGTGAGTTTTATTCCAAAGGCATGAACGCAGACCCTGCCGCTGTTGCTTATGAAACAGTGGCTTATGCAAAAAAGTATAATTGCGATGTCGTCATCATTGACACCGCAGGACGTTTGCACAACAAAAAAGGTTTGATGGACGAATTGGGTAAAATCAAACGTTCCATTGGAAAAAGCCATGACGGTGCGCCCCATGATGTCATGTTGGTTTTAGATGCTTCGACAGGTCAAAATGCCATTGAACAAGCGAAACAATTTACGGATGTAACGGATGTCTCTTGTTTAGCATTGACAAAACTCGACGGTACGGCAAAAGGCGGTGTGGCTATTGGCATCAGCGACCAATTCAAAATTCCGATAAAATATATAGGTGTCGGCGAAGCGATTGATAAACTTCAAATCTTTAACAAACAAGCGTTTGTGGATTCTATGTTTAAATAATTGGATGTGTTAACAGCAATGAGCCTGTATCAAAACTTTTGATACAGGCTCATACCCCCTCAGTATAACAGCATTTTTATACAAAAAAGATTATAAATTTAAACTGCTAACGATTCGGTCCAAGGGCACGTTTAGTCGTTGCGACATTGATTTTAGATTCCACTTCATCAAGCGACTTGCGAATGACAAGCGTTTCATCTTCTTTACCCATCGTAACAACAAGTTTATAAGTGCCTTCTCGGTGCGCCGAAAGGTCAACGGTAACATTGTTCAAGCCTTCCGTCATTTTTTGCGTGCCTTGCCAAACGGGTTTTCCGCTGGCATCGAGCAATTGTAACTTCGCATCACCACTCGTAATGGCATCAATCATGCAAGCAAACAGCCGTGAAGTTGTTTCACTTGTCATTTGGACAACAATCAAATTATTATCTAATTTTTTGTTGACCACCAAAACTTCACTGTAACTATACGTGCCATCAAAGTCAACTTGCTTAAGGCGGTAAAATATTTTTTTACCTGTTGCTTGGACATCCAGATAGTTGTAGGCTTTTTTTTGATTGGTTGTCCCGTTGCCTTTAACATTGCCAATATTTGAAAACGATGAACCATTATCCGATTTTTCAAGGATAAATGTCTGGTTGTTGTCTTCAGCGGCAGTGCGCCAGGTCAGCATCAATCCGACTCCGAACTCTGTAGATTCTAAACCTTGTTCAAATACACAATCTGCATGTGCCAGTGATAAGGTGAAGGAGCAGACAATTGCTAATGTTTTTTTAAGATTTCTCATCATTTGAATGGATTTGCAAGTACGTTTAAGAATTGTGTTTTATGTCTATTTGTTATCTAATTGCTTCAAATATAGTCCTATCCTTTTTTATTCCATGTATCAAAATAGGATTATTGTGACGTTAAATACTGTTAATAATCGTTAAGGGAATTTTAAAGGAATGGTCATTTAAATAAACAATGTTTAACTTGGCTTTTAATTACATAGTTTAATATTACAAGAGTAGTTTCCAGTCTTAAACTGTTGATTATTAGTATTTTAGAATAAAATAAAAATAATTAAATGAAGAAATCAATCAACCTTTTTTGCGTTTTTACACTCTTTTTGCTCATGTTATCATGTAGCCGCGAATTACGCCCGTTTTCATCAAATATCCTTCAAGAAGGGCGTTGGAGTGACACCGAGCTCGGTAAGATTCAATTCTTTTTGTCTGACGATATCGTTATTCGTCGCAACTTAACTGAGGGGGGCAACGAAATTTCCTCTGGCGGAGCTATCAAAATAGTTAAAGGAGAAAAAGTGGAAGAAGTCAGAATCCCTCGTGGAACGCCTGGCGTTTTTTTGTTTAGAGCCAATGACGACCATTTTGCCATAGGCTTTGATGCTGCCGATGACAAACGTTACTTGATGTTTGGGCCCAATCCTAAACGACAAGGCTCTTATGTTCTTTTAGCATCTGAATGGAAAAACAGATTAGGCAAGGTTCGTTACGATAACCGCTTCTTTTTTACGGACGAACCAAGTGCCATGGCTGCGCTTTTAGTTGATTTGCGTAAAATCAGAAAAGTAGAAATTAATTCAAAAACAGAACGTGGGCGAAGAGTAGAATAAAGAAAATTATTGGGCGTAAATAACAAGCATTTATGTATCAAAAAAAAGAGCAATGGTTTATCTATTGTTCTTTTTTTGTCCAAAAAAGACAAGAATTATAAGCAAAATGAATGTTGCCGAAACAGTGGCACAATAATCAATAAATTTAAAGCCCAAATAAAGACTAAAGGCTTCTTAAATAGTTTTTTAAGATTAACGATTCTGTATTATTTGATATTTTAAGGGTGTCATTTTTTTTAGAAAATAGGGCCAATGACGGCTTCATTGCATAATACCTTTGATTGTGATAAGGAAATTATCATTTTTTAATCAAAATTTATTTACAATCAAAGCTATAAGCAATGAAAAAAATTAACACAATCCATTTTCCTAACAGTCGGTCTTTTGACATTTTGACAGTTTCACAGATGTCCGCAATAAGAGGAGGCTTAGATGCCATACTTTCAAGCGTAGATATGCTGAATGTTGATAGCACTTTAAGTGTTACATACAATACATCAATCGGCCCAATTAGTGCGACTTTGGACGACAAACGTAGAGATCGCCCAGGAGGGGGTATCTCGACTCATTAGTTTATACCCCCCTCAGTATATCGAGCATTTTGATTGAAAGCAACGAATCTTTTCTTAGAATGAAATGATAAAACTGAGAAGTGGTAATTAATAACTCTGACTTAAACTTATTTTTAACAAACCTTGCAGTGCCGATACTCTTAAGCCTGCTACTAAATTAATCTATTTCGATGATGAAAATTGCAAATATCCAACAAGACTTGACTTTAGTCGAACAGTTAACTACAAATGATTTACTAACTATCAAAGGAGGTAAAAACAATGACGATAAACGTCGGATGCGCCCAGGTGGGGGTACGACGACCACCAGCCCTTGTAAATCAGACAGGGAATAAGCGTAATCATAAACCAGTCAACTGGTCTTTATTGTTTTTTGACCAGTTGATTGTTATAATTACGAACAAACCCAAATGGATGCTGTGCAAATATTCGTCACTTAGACCATTATAATCTTACATGAACAATTCTTAACCAGACAGATTGAAATGAAAAGACTGCTACATGACACCTCCCGATGCTTTTTGGGGCTTTTTTTTCTTTTTTGCAGCTTGATACTGAGGGGGGGCGAAACGACAGATTTACCTTTTCAAAATTCACCATTGCGTGACAGTATCACTCAAGCCATGCAAAACAAAGGTGTTATTGAAATATTAGGTTTTGCCAACCAATATTCATACAGCGATATGCCCAAAGCCTTATTGTATGCTGATATCGCTTTAAATATCGCTAAGAAAAAGGGTAACAGGGAAGATGTTTTTTCTGTACAACGTGATATTGGTTTTATATATGAAGACAATGCCATACTTGATAAAGCTATTGTCGCTTATGAAGCAGCTGCAAGTACAGCTTCAAACCTGCACGATACGCTGAAAACAACCATTTACAACGACTTGGCTATTGCGAGTCGTAAATATGGGAATTTCAAAGCGTCTTATAGTTACTATGATAAAGTCCTTGAATTAGCTCAAAAAACAACGCCAATTGACTATTTTATGCTCGCAGGAGCGTATCATGGCTTAGGGCATTTACACCGAGAGGTGGGTATTTATGATAAAGCTATTTCATATTACCTTAAATCGCTGGATATATCTACCCATTTAAATGAAACAGTTGACCTCATTGTTTCGCATATTGATATTGCGGATACTTATGCCAAAGCAAAAGAATTGGACAAAGCTGTTGACCACATCGAAATAGCTTATCGCTTAGCAAATCAACAGAAAAAACTAAAACCTACAGATTTAGAAGCAAGCGCACAATTGGCAAGTGCCACCAATCGCTACGGCGAAATTTTAGGTTTTCGGCATCAATACGGCTTGGCATTAGAAAAGCACAAAGAGGCTTTAGCCATTTATCGAGGTATGAATTACAAAGCCTATATTGCTCGTACCTTAATGTTGATAGCAGATATTCATTTGCAGCAGAATAAATTTGATGAATCAGAAGCCGTTTTTAAGCAATGTCTTCAATACGAAGCGCAATTTATTAATGTTGACCAAGCGGAGTTGCATTTCAAAATCGGTACTTTATATCGTGAACAAAAACGTTTGCTTGAAGCTGAAAAAGAGTTTTTGAAAAGCTTAGAGTTGGCAGATAAATATGACTACAAAGAAATTATCCAAAAAGCCAATTACCAGATGTTTTTAGTGCGTTTTGAACGCAATGACCAACAAAGCGCTTTGAAATATCTTAGTACAGCCAATGCGCTCAACGATTCTATATTTAGCATAGAAAAAGCCAGAAGTGTGGCAGGTTTGGAATTGAAATTTAACTCGGAAAAGCGTGAAAACGAGTTAAATGCACTCAAAGCACGTGAAAACCGCTTATTTCTCATCTTGAGCATGGGTGTATTTTTAATGATCGTCTTGTTTTTAGGTTATATCATACAGCTTCGCGGTCGCAACTACAGCTCTTTAAAAATAAAGAATGAAGAGATTCAGAATCAATACAAGCGACTTGAAGAATCGAATGAAATTCTATCACAATTCGCTTATGTTGTTGCACATGATTTGAAAGAGCCACTTCGGAGTATTGGCTCTTATATTGGTCTGATACAAATGAAACATGGCAAAGAATTACCTGAATCTGCAAAAGAATATATGCAGTTTGTCAATTTAGGTGTCAAGCGGATGTATAGCCTTTTGACTGATTTACTTGATTTCTCTCAAGTTGTTTCACAGCAACCTGGCGCTGAAATTACACGTCCGGAGGAGGTCTTAGAAGATGTCAAAGCGAATCTACGAAATGCTATTGAGTCTAAAAGTGCCCATATCGAATATTCTGAAAACTTACCCAGTATCTGTATGAATAGGCTTCATTTGCTTCAATTATTACAAAATTTGATAAGTAATGCCTTAAAATTCACGACTAAAACACCGCATATTTCTATTGCTGGTAAGGAGGAAAATGGTCAGATATTACTAACCGTTGAAGACAATGGCATCGGTATGAAAAAGGATTTTAGTAATAAAATATTTGTTTTGTTTCAACAACTTAATAAGAAAGGACAGTTTGAAGGAACTGGAATCGGTTTAACGATTTGCAAAAACATTGTTGAAAAATACAATGGTCGGATTTGGTTCGATTCAGATGAGACTAAAGGGACAAAATTTTATATATCAATACCGGCACAGGCCATTTAAAGATTTAAGTTTTTGTCGATTTCTATAGTCAAAATACTGAGGGGGTACATTTTTCTTTTAGCTGTTCCAAAATATTAGAAAAAACAAAAGCAGATGAGTAATCCTCATCTGCTTTGTTTTTACCGTTTTACAATCTTTGTTTTAGAGTTTAAACTCCATTTCGACAATGCGTCCGTTATCTTGGAATCGGCAACGGTCACTTAGTTGTCTCATTAGGAAAACGCCACGTCCCCCACATTCACGAATTTTTTCAGAACAAGTTGGATCGGGGAGGTTTGAATAATCAAAACCGTTACCTTCATCTCTTACTGTAATCGCGAGTTTGCCATTACGTGTCGCCGTACTTACTTCTACGACCTTACTTTCATCTTGTCCATTGCCATGAATGATGGCATTGTTTACAGCTTCCGTTAAGCTGATAAGCACGTTACCATAAGTATCGGGGGCAAAACGAAGTTTATGAGCTAACGATTCTACAAAAGTCGAGACTTTTTCGACATTACTTGGGTTTGAACTCAATTTGATTGACGATGTACTTGCTTCTCTCATGCGTTGACAGTGTTTGAAACCTAATGTTAAAGTGAAACAATCAATGTTTTAAAGTTATTGTTTAACAAAAATACTATATATGTTCAGGTTTCGGTTTTTATTATAAAAACAGGGTAACTAAGTGGTTTATACGACAAACCCTTCAGTATTGTTACTTAATTTAGACGATAAAAATGGAAAATGTAACTGATTGATAATCAATTTTTTAATTTAAGTTAAATATACAAAAAAACCTTAATGACAAGGCAATAAACAGGCTTGGAAAGTAGGATATGATTTGTTGTTCTGAATTCTACTGCAAAGTTAAGGTTATCTTAATGAAATTGTCAAGTGCCAAATTCTTAAATGCAATAAAAAGGTGTATTTATTACAATTAAAAGTGAATTATAGTTCCATTAATCTTGTTTTTTTGTAAAAAAATGTTTCAATCACCTCTTATTATGAAAATAGCTGTATTTTGAGGAGTGATTTAGCAATTCCGTGTTACTAAAAAATTAAAATCCGTCAAAATTAATAGTAATACAAAACGAGGTTTTATATTCAATCAATATTAGAAATTACATTATTAACAATTAAAATAAAAATAGAATATGGATTTGATGAGTCTTTTACAAAGCCAATTAACACCAGAAGTGATTAGCCAATTAAGCCAACAAACAGGTGCCGATCCAGAGCAAACATCAACGGCTGCTCAAGGCGTTTTCTCTACACTCTTAGGTGGTTTGGCAAAAAATGCCAGTAACGAAGGTGGCGCTTCAGGTATTCTTAGCGCATTAGACCGTGACCATGATGGGTCAATCTTAAACGATGTTATGGGTCTTGTAATGGGAGGTATGCAAAGTCAGGGTGCAACAAATGGTGCAGGTATTTTAGGACATATCCTCGGCGGTCAACAACAAAATGCAGCACAAATGGTTTCTCAAACGAGTGGTGTCAGTCAAAATGGTGTTATGGACATGATGATTAAATTGGCTCCTATGGTTATGGGCGTTATTGGACAACAAACCCGTCAACAAGGTGGTATGAATGCCAGTGCTTTATCAGGCTTGTTAGGCAATGCTGTTCAAACCCAAAACGAAAACCCCTTGATGCAAATGGCGACTCGTTTCCTTGATAAAGACGGTGACGGTAGTGCCGTAGATGATATCATGGGCATGGTAGGTTCAAAACTATTGGGCGGTATGTTCGGTGGTAAATAATAGGAAATTAATACGCCCGTTTGTTTAAAATAGCAAAACGACTGAGGGGTATTTAAAAAAACAATGTGTCAGCCTGTGTAACAAGCTGACACATTATTTTTTTAAATGTTTGCCTTGTTGACAAAAAAAAATCATCTTTGCTCAAAATTGAATCGGTACTTATTTTAATATATTAAGAATCAATTAGTTAATTTAACTAATGTGAATTTGGAATGTGGGAATGAATAGTTTAATAACTTTTTTCATGATTTAAATTTCCCAACATGAACTTAAAACATCTCTTTTTGAACCTATGCTTTGGGGGTTTAACACTCTGTACAGCCACTGCAACTCCTATTGATACACTTCCTAACTCTCCAATTGTTCTCAGTGATTCCGTAGTACATGAGCATTTTATGGGCTATTTACGCCTTGACATCGAAAATGACATGCTCATCGCGAGGCAAAAAACCGACCGCTATTTCACAAGTGGCTTGAAACTTGACTACTTTTTTTTGAAAAATCCAAAAGAAAAGTTGCGGTTCTCAAAAATCTTTCCTCGATTGAAGAACAGTGACAATTTCTATGGGCTTACAATCGCTTCAAACATGTACACACCTGCTAATATGTCTGAAACGATATTGGCTGGCGACCGTCCATATGCAGGTTGGGCATACATTGGTTTGACAAATATCTCAAACCATGCTGCATCAGGAACACGGTTTTCCACTGAATATACACTTGGTGCCATAGGGCCGATTGTTCAACAAGAAATGCTTCAAGCCAAATGGCATAAAATCATCGGTCGCCCGAAGCCTATAGGTTGGAAAAATCAAATTGCTAATGATATTGCCTTGACTCTTAGCTTCACAGGCGAAAAACAGATTTTCAAACCTGCTGAATACCTGGACATCATTGGCATTGTGGAAGCTAATGTCGGCACTGTTTCAAACTATATGGGCCTCGGTGGTATGATACGCGTAGGATGGTTTGATGACTATTTTCACGACATCATGCAAGTAAAAAGCAAAACAAATAAGTGGCAGGCTTATGTCTATATGTGTCCCCTCGTGCGCATCGTTGCAGACAATGCACTCCTACAAGGTGGGATGCTTACATTTTTTAAAAGCCCATACATCATTCCACGTGATGACGTCAATATCTTTTACATGAATTCGGAATTTGGCTACAGCCTGACCTACCGCAATTTCAATTTCACATACAGCCAAAATATTCGCACACCAGAATTTATAGGTGCAAAAAATATGTTTTGGGGAGGTATGCGCTTTGCTATGGGTTTTTAATACCTAAAAACAGCGATAATTCCCCCCCTCAGTATATTTAACTTCGTCATAGTATTCTACGAAAAAAAATAGCTTTTCACATTGTTTAAAAAACAATGTGAAAAGCTATTTTTTTTTAAAAATCTAAAAAACAAGTCCTTATATATGCCTTAAAATTAAATATAGATTATTAAACTTATACAAATCCTGTCACAACATTTTGAAAATCAGCCCATTAACTTTCGTTGGCATAGCCTTTGTTTGTATTCAGATAACAAAAAGAGTTTCGTAAACACAGCAGCTTATTGAATTAATGAAAATTGCCTCCCCAAGAGCAGTCGTCCTATCGGTATTTCTTTGTGTCTCACTTTTACTTCTAACCAAATTTTAAACAATTATTTTTAATTAAAACTTAGACAACCGACAGCTAAAACTATGAGAAAATCCATTGCATCTTTCGTATTGTTTGCGACGACAATCGCAAACCTATCTGCTGCTCCAAACCCCGTTCGCAGCCAACTTCGGGAAAGTTATATTGAACAATATAGCCCAATCGCAGTCATGGAGTCCTTCAGAACAGGCATCCCTGCCAGTATAAAGCTGGCACAAGGCATTTTAGAGTCAGGCAACGGGCAAAGCACCTTAGCTTTAACGTCCAACAACCATTTTGGTATCAAGTGGCGTTCCCCTTTGGATGGCGATTATGTAGAATTTTATGATGATGATAGAGACAAACAAGGCAAATTGAAATTGTCCAAGTTCATCAAATATTATTCACCAGAAGAGTCTTTTAGACGGCACTCTGAATTCCTAATGGTCAATTCTAACTATCGCCTTTTGTTTTCTTTTGACCGTTCCGACTATCGCTCTTGGGCTTATGGTCTCAAAAAAGCAGGTTATGCGACCAATCCGAAGTATGCTGAGTTGTTGATTCAAATTATTGAAAGTAATCATCTCGACCGTTTTGATGTGCCAACACAATTGTCGCTCGACGAGACCCCTCAGTATTCGAATCAAGTGGAAGACAATCAGCTTTCTGAAATCACCGCTGAGGTTAAACCCGAAGTGGCGAGCCGCATACCATTTCCAACACCAAAAGTAAAAATTAGAAAAGAGGTCAACAAAGAGACATATGCTGAAGCAAAACCTCCGCAAACCATTGCTCAAAAACATCAAAAAGAAGAGGCGCAAGAAGAAGAGCATATTTTGTTTGAAATAACAAATGAGTTAGCATCTAAAAGTGTGAATACCATTAAAAGTCCTGTTCCAAAACGACAGAAGAAATAAGTCTCATGAACATTTTTTACAGAAGCGGGTCAATTCTATGAGTTGTATCCGCTTTCTCATTTTAAGGATTCTATCGAGCTATCCATACTGAGGGGTTCAGTTGCGTCCGTTCCAACCAAATTTCAAAATGCACTTCAGGTTGATTCGTAACAGTATTCGTAGCAGCCCGCCCAATGCTTTGACGTGGCGAAACAGTATTCCCTTTTCGGATAGAAACATTAGATAAATTGGAGTAAACCGTATAGTAATTGCCATGTTGAATCAATACAACCGTTCCCAAACCTGCGATACTCGACACAACCGAAACAGTTCCGCCAAATACAGCTCTAACATCAGCACCTGCTTCGGTGCGAATATCAATACCATTATTGACAGCCGTTACCTTGTCCATGACCTTCTGTTTACCAAAATCACGGACGATTGTTCCCAAGGCAGGAGGCGGCAATTTGCCTTTATTTGACCTGAAATCGCTTGATAATGCTAAGTTTTCGTTCGATTCTGTTATAACTTCTAATTTTTGGGTTTCTGTTGGTTCACTCCGAGACGCTGTTGTCTTACGTTCTTTTTTATCTTCTTTTTTCAAACGTTCTGCCTCTGTCAACGCCTTTCGCCTACGCTCTTCAGCCGCACGTCGGCGTGATTCAAGTTCTAAGGCTATAAGGTTTTCAATAGCTGCATTCAGTTTAGACGATTGTTTTTGGGCTGATTTTAACTCTCCCGCTAACCGTTTCTCATCACTTTTCAGTCCTTGTACGAGGACATCTTTTTCTTTCTTTTCTGTGCTAATGATTTTTTTTTGTTGCTCATTAATGCCAAGTAAGTTCTCTTTTTCCTTTTTTTGTTGAATTAAGAACTCATTTTTAGCTACTAAAGCTTCTTGTGTTTCTTTAATAAGTCGGGCTTGTCGTTTCCTAAATTTGTCATATTGACGGAAATACTGCCATTTTTTGTACGATTCCTCAAAGTTAGAGGCCGAAAGCATATAAATAAATCCATTGTTCGGCAACTTCATTTTGTAGGCACGGCGCAACATCGCACCGTATTCTACCCGCAGCCGTTCACGGTCTTCGTTGAGTGAAATAATGACCCCCTCAGTACGGTCTATGATTCTATCTGTTTCTGAAACTTGTTCGTGTAGGTTGTTGATGAGAGACTCACGGGTCTCAATTTGGGCTTGAAGAAGCTCCAATTGGATGATTGCAGCCGATTTTTCTTTCTTGGTTTTGCCCAACTCTTGGTTTTTAGCATCTATTTGTTGCAATAACTGTTGTCGTCTCAACTCAAGTTCGGCCTGCTTGTTCTGGGCGTTAAGTGGTTGTATTGAGCAAAAAGACAGCATCAAAAACAACAAAACAAAAAGGCTTAGGGAACGACTAACGTTTCCTAAACCCATATTAATCCATCCGTTGATAGTGGTTTGGAATCTCAAATTTGATATTTTTTGGCACATTGATTTCAAGACTTTCGGCATCTACTTCGAGTACAACTGATACTTTACCTGTTTGTGGACTCTCTACATCTATCGTGCGAAGGTAAGAGAAATTCTGTTGTTTGCCACTTGGAATACCCACAATACCGTAGTTTTTATAGCATATTTTCAAAGTTCTGTTGCTTCCAAGTTCTTCAAACAGCATTTCTTTGACGTTGAAATTGGTCGCATCGAGTTTATAAGTCGCTTTCCATCGGTCATCCTTACCCCTCAGTATCACATCACCATTCATCGGTTTTTCAAGCGTCAATTTGTCTTTATCTGTTAAAAATACAGGATTCCCAAGCAGAATGTCTTGCAAAACAGAAAAATCCAATGGCACACCAAACGTCTTTTCTATATACGATAGGTTTTTAGCGATATAGCTGCTTTGCAAATAATTGACAACAAAGACCGAGTCGCGTGTCACCTGTATGCGGGCCACACTGAAACCCAGCTTTCTGACATTCATCCAAATGACAGAGTCCCGCCGCCACCGAACCGTTGACGAAACAGCAATATTCATCGGTTGTCCTTTGTAATCCACACCGGCATCACCGTTCATGCGTTCAAAATCAACATTATTGCCTTGAAGGTGCATTAAAACGCTTGTTATACTGAGGGGGGTATTCGCTGAGGTCGTTGTCGTCTTAGTAGATGATTTCTTAGTCGTTTTACAAGCAAATAGGGTTAAAAATCCTAAAAGGAAAATAAAATTTAAAGGCTTCATATTATCATTTAACAGTGTGTAAAAAATGAATCAGAAATAATATTTCTGATAAGTCATTGATTTTAAATAAAGTAGAAAGCCTTTGCAGCGTGCTTATTGCCTTTTGCCTACTTAATTTCATACAAATTTATGCGTTTTTAATGGCAAAGAACATTGTTTTGATTTAAAAACGATGACATTTGCCGCAAAAAAACAATCTATGCTTTCTTTTTTAAGAAAAACCTATTACGCTCTACCCCCTCAGTATCGCTTCCTCGCAAGGCGATTAGCTTACCTACCTATTGACTTTTGGGAGTCATTGAGCCACAAACGGTTGCCGATGACACCGCCACGAGGCATGATATACACAGGTTCGGGTGACTTCGTAAAAGCGGGGAATTGGTGGCGACAATTTTTTGTTGAACAAGCAGATTTACAGCCAACACATCGGGTTTTGGACGTAGGTAGTGGCATCGGACGCATTGCTCGCGGGTTGACTTTTACCTTAAAAGAAGAAAAGGGTGGAAGCTATAATGGCTTTGATGCCATAAAATTAGGCGTGGATTGGTGTACCAAAAACATCACCCCTCAGTATCCGCACTTCCGTTTTCAATATGTCCCTTTGGAAAATGATTTGTACAGAAACGATGGTCAAAACGCCGCTCAATTCACGTTTCCATATCCAGATAACTCCTTCGATTTCATTATTTTAACTTCTGTTTTTACACATATGTTGCCTGAGGAAGTTGAAAGATATTTGATTGAAATTCAACGTGTTATGGTCAAAGGAGGTACATGTGTCGCGACTTTTTTTATTTTAGATAAAACCACAAGAGCCATTTTAACGTCAAAAACGGACTTTCATTTTCCTTTCGATTATGGCCATTATGCCTTGATGGATGATAAAGTAAAAGCGGCAAATGTGGCTTTTGACGCTGATTTTTTAGAAGGCATCATTACAGATAGCGGTTTGACAATTACTAAAAAAATAGACGGTTTTTGGCGTTTTGGAAAACGGGAAAGTGCTGTTCAGGATTTTCAAGATGTGCTTATTTTGAAGTAACGTACAGATTTAACCTTTAGCTATGAACTACTTTTTTTATGTTTACAAAATAAATGTTTTGCGAACAAGTATAATTTTTGACAATTTGGAAACAAGACATTACTTTTGTACAAGGATTGCAATGTGCAAGTATTCATTCCGACAGGTTTGTTACAGAGGTTGTTCTCAACTTTTGTAAAAACAAAAGCCTTAATCGTTGGTAGCGATTAAGGACTTTTTTTTTGAAGATGTAACCTGTTCGGAGGTTACAGGCGAATCCGAACAGCCTCGTAAATTCGGCTTATTCCACCTTTAACTTTGTACAATGCACATTGCGGTTAAAAACGGTCTGCGACAACAAGTGGCTTTGGACTGTAAAAAAGTGATTATTACAATTACTTTATACAGGACAAGTTCCAAACGCACCACGCGTCTTAAAATTAAGGCAAAAGGTAAAAGACCACAGATTAATCAAGCGAGGCTCTGATTAATTTGAAAAAGGAAAGGGTGACGGGCTACCAATAACCGTTGCCCTTTCTGATTTCTACCAAAATCTTATGCGCTGTTAAAGTTTTCCATTCATAAAACTTACCTTTGCGGCGACAAAACCACCCCCTCAGTATAAACCTCCTTTTTTAAGACAAAAAATTGATAATCAAACATTTATAAAATCATACACTTTTCTGATTCATGTATAAAAAGAAAATTAAGTCCGCACTTATTTCCGTTTTTTATAAAGATGGTCTCGATGAAATCATCAAAGAACTTGACCGTTTGAAGGTTAAAATTTACTCAACAGGCGGCACACAGGCTTTTATTGAAGGCTTAGGTGTTAAATGTGAAGCTGTTGAAGACCTCACGACATACCCTTCTATCCTTGACGGACGGGTCAAAACTTTACACCCAAAAGTGTTCGGTGGCATTTTGGCACGACGTGAAGAAAACCATACGGCACAGCTTGAAAAATTTGATATTCCAGAAATTGACCTCGTTATCGTTGACCTTTATCCGTTTGAAGAAACGCTTCAGAAAACGACGAATGCCGAGGATATTATTGAAAAAATTGACATTGGAGGCATTTCGTTGATTCGTGCAGCAGCTAAAAACTTCCAAGATGTGGTGGTTATTCCGAGCAAAGACGACTATGCTTTTTTCTTAAAATTATTACAAGAAAAAAATGGTTTTACGAAGCTCGATGAACGTCGTCATTTTGCGATGAAAGCTTTTAATGTCTCAAGTCACTACGATACAGCCATTTTCAAGTGGTTTTTAGAGCAACAAAGCGATGCAGAAACGATGCCCGACTTCATCAGCGAAGGCTCTTTAAAGCCCGAAGCGATGACTTCAAACAGTTTTTTCAAACATTCAATTCAACAAAATTCGCCTTTGCGTTATGGTGAAAACCCGCATCAATCGGCTGTTTTCTTTGGCAATTTGACAGATTTATTTGAAACACTGAATGGTAAAGCATTGAGTTACAATAACTTAGTTGACGTAGATGCTGCGGTGCGTTTGATGCGTGAATTTAAGGAGGACAAACCGACTTTTGCCATTTTGAAGCATACAAACGCTTGTGGTGTAGCGACTAAAAATACGATACTCGAAGCGTGGACTGCGGCTTTGGCTTCTGACCCGATTTCAGCATTTGGCGGCATTTTAATTTGTAATTCGACTGTTGATGCCGCAACAGCGAATGAAATCAATAAATTGTTCTACGAAGTGTTGATTGCACCCGATTTTGCGCCCGAAGCACTTGCTATACTGAGGGGTAAGAAACAACGTATTTTGTTGAAAATCAAAGACTTCTATCAAGGAGGAAAGGTATTCAAGAGCTTGCTCAATGGTGTAATTCAACAAGATGCGGATTTGCGCACAGAGACAGTGAAAGACTTGACTTTTGTTACGTCTAAACGTCCAACAGAACAGGAAATCGAGGATTTATTGTACGCCAATATCTGTGTTAAACATTTGAAATCCAATGGTATAGCGATTGTTAAAAATCGTCAATTGATCACAATGGGTTGTGGTCAAACGAGCCGTGTAGATGCTTTACAACATGCCTTAGCAAAAGCAGAGCATTTGGGTTTTGATGTGAAAGGTGCAGCGATGGCTTCGGAAGCGTTTTTCCCTTTCCCCGATTGCGTTGAGATTGCGGAAAAAGCGGGTATCACGGCGGTCATTCAGCCCGGTGGTTCAGTGAAAGACCAAGACTCGATTGACTATTGCAACGCGCATGGTGTGGCGATGGTTATGACGGGTGTACGCCACTTTTTGCATTAATTTGCTTGAAATTTCAAGGTTTTAGATACAAAGGCGATAAGATTCTGTGATGGAGTCTTATCGCTTTTTTGTTTTAGATTGTCTTTTTACAAACTTTTCCACATAAACTACTTAACCAAATCGAATTTTCCTACCTTGTACATTTAAACCACTAATTTTCAAACATGAAACCACTTGCCGCAGTCAAGGCAATGAGTATTCTATTACTGCTCATACCTTTTTGCAACACATCTGTTGTCGCTCAGACGGGTATAACAGATACTTTTCTTTACAAAAAGGCTGTTTATAATGCCCTTGCCGTTTATCAACAAGCGATTGGAGACCAATTGGGACTTTATAATGGTACTCAATACGCCAATTATGCTTTCACTTTTGCGGATGGCAAGCACCCTTTTTTTAATGCATCGGCTTTTAGCGCGGGTTCTATTGTTTATGATGGGGTTTTATACACCGATATTCACTTACTTTACGATGAGGTGGCGGGTGTGTTGATATTTCAAGACAGTATGCATCGGATTCAACTGCACAATGAAAGGGTTGCGGAGTTTACGATTTTGGATAATCACTTCATACGTCTTGAAAAAGAGGGTTTGAACAATGATGACATGCCTTCAGGGTTTTATCAAGTCTTGTATAATGGCACGACGCAAGTTTTGAAACGGGAAATAAAGACCATCACACAAGACATCAGCTCCATCGCCGTTGGTGTTGTCGGTAATGTTAAGGTTAAAACGCTTTATTTTATCAAAAAAGACAATACTTATTTTTCCATAAAAAAGGAAAATGACCTGTTTGATGTCTTTAAAGACCGCGAAAATGACCTGCAACAGTATATAAAAGTCCACGTACTCCGTTTTAAAAAAGACATAGACAATACGCTGGTACAAGTCGCTGCTTATTATGACCAACTAACAAAGTAAAATGATACCTTATTCACGCATGCTCTTCATGCTTATTCTTTTGTGGTATTGTCCAAAGTCGTATGGACAAACGAATGCTGATTTACTCATAACAACAGATGTTAAAATCATATCTATCAATGAGTTAGTCATTGTATTGGAGCAACAAACGGACTTTCATTTCTATTATGATGTAGCTCAATTTGACAGTGCTAAGTTCAATCTCACGGTAAACAAGCTACCCCTCAGTAAAACGTTAGAACAAGCCTTTGACAAAACAGATTTTGCGTTCACCATTGACTTTGAAGACAAACAAGTGTTTTTGACCAAAGGTGAACGCCTGAACCTTTCTTTTACTAAAGACTTTTTTGTTGGCAAACAAAAAGAGGATACCCAACAGGCCCCCTCAGTAATTCTGACAGAAGACAAAGAAGACCCTCAAACCGAGCAAAAAACAGGTTTAGAACTCAAACTATATGAAATTGGAGACCCCTCAGTAAGAAATACTAAAAACACCATTACCGTAGATGGTTACGTCAAAGATACCAAAACAGGCGAACCCATTGTCGGTGCTTCCGTGTATATCGAAAAGCCGCGCACAGGCGTGATAACCGATCCGTATGGTTATTATTCGCTGTCGCTGTCCAAAGGACGCTATATTTTGAACGTTCAAAGTATCGGCATGAAGGATATTAGAAGGGAAATAGCCTTGTACAGCGACGGCAAAATGAATATAGATCTCGAAAGTAGCGTCCAAACACTGAGGGGGGTCACTATTTCAGCCCAAAAGATTAGCAATGTGAAAGGGACACAGATGGGTGTGCAAAAATTGGACATCAAAACTCTTAAGCAAGTCCCCGTTGTTTTCGGTGAAGCGGATATTTTGAGGGTTGTCACGACCTTGCCAGGTGTCAAAACGGTCGGCGAAGCGAGTACGGGTTTGAATGTACGTGGCGGAGCGACTGACCAGAATCTTATTTTGTTCAATGATGCGCCTATCTTTAATCCTGCGCACTTCTTCGGCTTGTTTTCAGCCTTCAATCCTGAAGTGGTGAAGGATGTGGATTTGTATAAAAGCAGTATTCCTGCACGTTATGGCGGGCGTTTGTCGTCTGTTTTGAATATTAACAGTCGTGAAGGGAATAAAAAAGAGTTCACAGGTTCGGCAGGTATTGGTTTGATAACCAGCCGATTGAATCTTGAAGGTCCAATTGTCAAGGACAAAACTTCGTTTATCCTTGCGGGGCGCACGACTTATGCCAATTGGTTGTTGAAGTTATTGCCAGAGGAATACAAGAACAGTAAAGCGTCTTTTTATGATGTGAACTTAAATGTCACCCATGAAATGAATACCAAAAATACGTTTTACTTTACCAGCTATTTGAGTAGCGATTATTTCAACCTCAATGACGATGCTGTGTATGGCTATAAAAACAAAAGTCTCTCGCTAAAATGGAAGCACGTTTTTAATAATAAGCTCAATGCTGTTGTCACAAGCGGTTTCAATCGTTATGAATACCATATTTCAAGTCAAAAACAACCCCTCAGTGCTTATCAATTGGGTTTTGATATCAACCAGACCTTCTTCAAAGCCCATTTCAATTACTATTTGAGCAATAGACACATCATTGACTTTGGTGTAAACACCCTTTTCTATAAGTTGCATCCGGGCAATTATCAACCTTTGAGCGATTCGTCCTTGGTACAGCCCGATGTCGTGGCGGCTGAACAGGCTGTGGAAAGCGCTGTGTATATCAGCGATAACTTTACGATTACCAACAACTTGTCCATCGAAGGCGGCGTGCGTTATTCAATGTACAATTACTTAGGTGCAAACAGTGTGAATAACTATGCACCCAACTTGCCAAAGACACCAATCAACTTGCTGAATACGGTTGACTATTCCACAAATGCTATTATCAAAACGTACAGCACACCAGAGTTCAGAATCTCGGCACGATATGCTTTGTCGGATAGTTTTTCGATAAAAGCGGGATACAATACACAGAGTCAATATATTCATTCGCTCTCCAACACGGCTGCCATTGCGCCTACGGATATTTGGAAACTAAGCGACCCGAACATCAAACCACAGTATGGCGACCAGTTTTCCTTAGGTGTTTTTAAAAATATTAAAGCCAATACCATCGAAACATCTATTGAAGTCTATTATAAAAGCATAAAAAACTACTTGGACTATAAAAGCGGGGCGCAACTCGTCCTCAATCACCATATTGAAACGGATGTTATTGCCACAAAAGGAAAAGCTTATGGCGTTGAACTGCTTATCAAAAAGCTTTCAGGCAAGCTGAATGGCTGGATGAGTTACACTTGGTCGCGAACACTCATCAAAATGGACGACCCAACGGCAGGCGAACTCATCAACAAAGGGCAATATTATCCGACAAACTACGACAAACCCCACGACGTGACGGTGGCGGGCAATTATCGCTTCAATCAACGCTTCAGTTTGTCCATCAACAGCACGTACAGCACGGGCAGACCTATTACTTTACCCATCGGCGTTTATTCTTATGGTGGTTCGGTGCGCACTTTGTACGCTGACCGCAACGCTTACAGGATTCCCGATTACTTCCGCACCGATGTGTCCATCAATTTATATGGCAACCATAAGGTTTATCAGAAGTATCACAACTCTTGGACAATAGGCGTGTATAATGCAACAGGTCGAAAAAACCCTTATTCCGTTTATTATGTCTCTGAAAATGGTCGAACAGAAGGTTATAAGTTGTCTATATTTGGCAGCGCGATACCGTTTATCAATTTTAATATCAAGTTTTGAGGGTTTAATAAAAAGGTAAATGAAAAAAATAATAGTCACCATCTTGATAATCATAGTGATAATCTGTCTTTTGCTTCTGCTTTTTCTTTTAATGCTGTTAGGTGCATCCAGTCATAATGTACCACAACGAACATACTCTTTTGTTTTATACTACGGTATTTTCTTTGTTACGCTGTTATCAATATTGATATACATCGCTCGAAGGATTGATTTGTAGTATATGGTGATGAATAATTTCAATAAGTTGGTCGAGTATTCAAAATTTATACCCCCTCAGTATTTTAAAGAGTAGCGAGATAAGAAAACACATCACCGTACACCATTTTAAAGGGTAGCGAAATATAAAAACACATCCCTCAGAGCATTTTAAAGGGTAGCGAAATATAAAAACACATCCCGCAGAGCATTTTAAAGGGTAGCGAGATATAAAAACATATCCTCGTACATCATTTTAAAGGGTGGCGAGATAGGAAAAGTGTTACCAAAACTAAATAAGCACAGGTCTCCATTGCCGCCATCTTTAGATGGGGGGTATATATTGAAACACTATCCCCCATCTAAAGATGGCGGCAATGGAAACCTGTTTGGTATAAGCCAAAAGCAATTTAGCTGAATAATAAACCTTAGTTGATAAATCAATAAAAAGCATGCGCAAATTCTATTTTTGCTTAATCATATTGCTGGCAACCATCGGCTGTAAAGAAAAATACGACTCGCCCGCCGTCTCACCCGCGACGGGATACCTCGTCATAGAAGGCGTGGTCAACAGCGGGCAAGGGGCAACAACCATAACACTCACTCGAACCACCCCATTGGATAATAGAACCGTTCAATTTGAAAAAGGAGCGAAAGTAACTGTGGAGGGCGAGGACAAAACGGTCTATCCATTCACCGAAAGTGGCTTTGGGCAGTATAATGCAGACAATTTGAAACTAAAAAGCAACGTCAAATACCGTCTGAACATCCAGACAAGCAACGGGAAGACCTACCAATCCGATTTTGTAGCCGTCAAAAACAATCCACCGATAGACAGCATCAACTGGGTCAGAAATACTGAGGGGGTGCAAATGTACATCAACACCCATGACCCGCAGAACAACACCCGTTACTACCAATGGGCGTTTGAAGAAACATGGGAATTTCATTCTGACTTCCAGACGTTCATAAAATATGAGATTAAAACCTCGCCAACAGGTATAAAAACCTATGCCGCCATTTGGCGAGACATCACAAACCCACAATATTTTGACAGCACACAATATTATTGCTGGAAAACCAAAACCTCAACCGATATATTGATTGGTACAACCGCCAAACTCAAAGAGGATGTCGTTAAATTGCCGTTGGCGTTCATTCCAAAAGGGTCTGTCAAGCTCAATTTGTTGTACAGCATCCACGTCAAACAGTACAGTTTGACGTCAGAAGGGTATGCTTTTTTAGAAATTATGAAGAAGAACACCGAACAAACGGGCTCTATCTTCGATGCACAACCTTCGGGTGTGGTTGGCAATATCCACAACGTGGCAGATGCTACTGAACCCGTCATTGGGTATCTGACGATTTGTCCCATACAGGAGAAAAGGATTTTTATCAAAACAAAAGAAGTGCCCGACTGGGGCTATTTTTCTAATTGTAAAGAAATGACTTTCAGAAACACAAGCAACACCATCAGAGATATGGCTTTCAACTACGCACCGACGAATGTCGTGCCGAACCTTGCACCATTCCCAGCCATTCCATCGTTTTATGCTGCGCCACTAGAGTGTGTGGATTGCCGTTTGAGTGGGTCAAATATTAAACCATCATTCTGGCCCTAATGGTTTTGGAACACATAGGCACATAGGGCACATAGTTTTTATTAAAAAAAACAAGAACTATGTGTCCTATGTGCCTATGTGTTCCCTAAAAAAAAAAACTTACGTTTATGAAAAATACTAATCCAGTAATAATCCTTTTGTTCCTGTGTTTGACCATAAAACAAAGCCTTGCGCAAGGTTTATTGCCCGATATTTTGCAAAAGCAATTCGATACATATCAGCAAAATAACCTACAAGAGAAACTCTATGTCCATACGGATAAAGAGCAATACGGCGCGGGTGAAATCTGTTGGTTCAAAGTTTATAACGTGGATGCGTTTTTCAATACCCCCCTCAGTATAAGTAAGATAGTTTATGTTGAAATACTGGACAAAAACCATAAATCGGTGTTGCAAGCCAAAATACCGATGCAAGAAGGCACTGGCAACGGCTCTTTCCTTTTGTCCACAACCTTGATTTCTGGAAATTACACCCTCCGCGCCTATACTAACTGGATGAAAAACGGGGATGCAGACTATTTTTTTGAAAAAACCATCACCATTATCAATGCGAGAGAAGTCTATGAACCCGAAACGCTGCCGCAAGAAGACCGCTACACCATCGCTTTCTTTCCAGAAGGCGGCAATCTTGTTCAAGGCATCGAAAGCACCGTTGCCTGCCATATCGTGAACCAATATGGCAAAGGTCAAACAGCATCAGGCATTGTTTTGAATAATAAAAACGATACTGTCGCTCGTTTTGAAACAGCAAAATTTGGCATGAGCCGCTTTGTTTTTAAACCAAAACCAACTGAAACCTATAATTCTATTATCACTTTACCCTTCGGGAAAACATTAAAACAGCCTTTGCCAACCGCTTATACTGAGGGGTACGTTTTGCACCTTTCAGAAGACATGGACAAAGCCATAAAGATAACCGTCCAAGCTTCTGCACAAAAAGCGAACGCAACAATCTATCTTTTGGCGCATACACGCGGTGTTTTACAGTTTATAATGATGGGGGATATTCAAGACGGTAAGACAGTTTTTTCATTTAATAAAAACAAAATAGGGCAAGGCATTACCCATTTTACTGTTTTTGATGCCGACAGACAGCCTATATGCGAGCGTTTGTTTTTCAAACAACCTGACCAATATCTGCAAATCAATATGGCTTCTGATTTACAGACTTATGGCTCACGCCAAAAGATAAACATCCCCATTACAACGACTGACCAAGACGGTAAACCCCTATCCGCCGATATGTCAATGGCTGTTTATCGCCTCGATTCGCTACAAACGGTTGGTGACATGGACATCAACAACTATCTGTGGTTACGTTCAGACCTCACAGGAGACATTGAATCGCCCGCCTACTATTTCAGTCAAAACAATAAAGAAACCGCACAAGCCGCTGATAATCTCATGCTCACCCACGGGTGGCGAAGATTCAACTGGGCAGATATTTTACAAGATAAAAAACCTGCTTTCACTTTTCTACCCGAATACGCAGGCCATTTGGTGACAGGTAAAGTCACTAAAAACGGGACGGATACGCCCGTCAGTAAGGTAGAAACATCCCTTTCAGGTACGCAAATCCCTTTGCGGACGACCAAAAGCGATGCAGACGGTACTATTCATTTTGAACTAAAAGATTATTATCATCAAGGGCGGCTGATTGTTCAATCTAAGAATACAGACGAGGGTTTTTATGACATTAAAATAGACAAACCGTTTAGTGATAAACAGTCAAACCGCCTCTTGCCGCCTTTTTCGCTACCACAAACGCCTACAAAGGCTTTGCAAATACTCAATAAAAGTGTGGTGGTTCAAACGACTTATAATAGCAAGTCTTTGAAACAGACTTTAATCACCGCCGTTGATACGGCTGCTTTCTATTTAAAGCCTAACGACACCTATTTATTAGACAATTACGTGCGTTTTACGAGTTTGGAAGAGGTCTTGACGGAGTATGTCAAGACTGTTAGTTTCAGAAGAAAAAATAATAAAGTGCAACTGCAAGTCTGGGACAACTTGCGCAATAAGTTTTTTGAACTCGAACCCTTGGTACTGTTAGATGGCACACCTGTTTTGGATATGGATAAATTGATGAGCTATGACCCGTTGAAGATTCAAAGACTTGAGATAGTCTCTCGGATGTATTACTTAGGTAATATGTCTTATCCCGGCATTCTCAACTTCATGACCTACAAAGGCAATATGCCCGACTACGTACTTGACCCGCACACAACGATTGTTGACTACGAAGGCTTGCAACGGCAAAGAGTGTTTTATGCACCAGAATATGAAACAACACAACAGGCAAGCAGCCGACTACCTGACTTCAGAAACTTACTGTATTGGGACCCCTCAGTAAAAACGAATAAAAACGGGGTGCAAACCCTTCATTTTTATAGTTCAGACTTGCGTGGGCGATACGTTTCAGTCTTACAAGGCTTGACGAAGGACGGCAAAACAGGTAGTAAAGTGATTCTATTTGAAGTGAAATAACCTTTAAAGTTCCGTGTCGGATACCTCGGAGGTATCCAACACGGAAAGCAGGTCAAAATCTATTGCTCAATGACAAAAGTTTTTTGTGTGACAAGAGTCCTATCTTTTTCCGCATATACATTCAAGAAATAAACACCTGTTGTCCATTGGTTTGTATTTATACGAAGGTGTATATTGTCTGTTGGTTGTGATATTTTTTGAGTAAAAACAATACGCCCAGCATAGTCCACGACGTTCAAAGTATAATTTTCAGGCATCAATCCTTGTAAACGAACATTCACAGCGTCTTTTGTCGGGTTTGGATACAAAACGGCGGCGATATTATTGATTGTTTCAAAAGTTAGGGTATTAATAGGCAGCCATTTATAGGTCGCAGATGTTGCCGTTGAGTCATTATTTGCGCGAATGGTTAGCAGTGGTTCTTTGTACAAATCAGACCAAAAATGAAAAACGAGGGTCGTGTCTTTTGTACTAAAATTGCCTGTGGGAATCAAGGTTGTGATGTCAATCCAGATAGGGAAACTATTGGCTTTTGCGTCAATATGCGTTTCTGTGATTTCGTAGCGACGTTCACGAAGACAATCTAAATCCGTAGAACCAGGAATACGGATTTTTCCAAAAGCATCCACCTTGTCTTGTCGGTTGGTAACGAAACGAATGCGCAAGGAATCGGGACGAATAGGTAGTAACGCCAAAATAGTATCAGGAATAATATCCGTCGGAATCACGACATTGAAGCCTGTTTTATTATTATTTGTCGAGTTAAAGGTCAAAGGTGCACGTCTTTCAAGCGATGGTGGGTCGAATTTTGGACGGATGCCTAAGGGCAAAATACCTAAATTGGCATTGAAAAATCCCAATAAATCGAATCGAGTAGCGGAACGACGATAAACAGCGATTTGACCTGTTGTATCAGAGATAACTGTTGTTGCCGTAGGAAATTCTTTTAAAATCGCTGAATCTGCTACTGGATTTAAGGCGCGGAAGCGGTCAACTGTGCGAGATGAAGGCGTTATGGCTCTTAAAAAGCTGTAATCCCAACTTTGGGCAGTCGTTTTTGCCGTTGATATAACAATATTGCGAATTGTTTGACCTGTTGCATTAGCAGTTACAAGCGAGTCTCCTGCATTAGGGAAATAGTTGTTGGAAATGGTTATTTGCCCAAAACAATGTGTTAAGCAAAAGACTAAGAGCATAAATGATGTTATTCTTTTCATTTCTTCTTTAATTTGCAGCGAATTTACGTAAAAAATGCGTTTTATACTGAGGGGGTACGAAATGGAGTTTGTTTTAGGAATAATGTTTTGAGTGGTTCACTTTAAATAATCAGGAACAATATTTCCTGTAATTCATTGACTTTAAATAGAGCAGAAAGCCTTTGCATTTTGCTTATTGCTCTTTGCCTAATTATCTGCCTTTTTGTCATACATTTGAAGGTGGTACAATAGTTGACCAATGGAAACTTACTTCTTGTAAAAACGTTTACTGTCATTTTGACATAGCTTTATGGTTAAATGGATGAATTTTAAAATTGTTGTGAGAATATAGGCATTTAACAATATAACCTTAAAGCAATTTAACAATACAACAACACATTAAATATGTTTGAAAATATATCGAGACTAACGCCGATTGAAGACGATGATGCTGATTTCATGCCGATAATGGCAATTGATGAATCAGAAGACCCTCAAAAAGGTGAGTTTTTTCCTGAACTATTGCCGATTTTACCGCTTAAAAATACGGTTTTGTTTCCCGGAGTTGTCATTCCGATTACGATTGGACGTGAAAAATCCATTCGGGCGGTTCAAAAAGCGCATGAAACGCATAAAATGATTGCCGTTTTGTCGCAACGTGATGAGGAATCTGACAGCATTTCTACGGATAATCTCTACAAAATTGGTACAGTTGCCCGCATTTTGCGCTTGTTGAAGATGCCTGACGGCTCAACAACAGCGATTTTGCAAGGTCGGAAACGGATTGAACTTATCGAAATGATAAGTGATGAACCCTTTTTACAAGGCGATACACGGACGATTGATTATGTTGAACCACGTGACGAACGTGAGTTTGAAGCCCTCACTGAAACGATTCGAGATAAGTCGGGCCAAATCATTGACCTCTCGCCAAATATTCCAAACGAAGCTCAAGTGATGTTGAAAAACATTACAAATGATGTGTTTTTGCTCAATTTCATTGCTTCAAACATGAATTTGAAGCCTTCTATCAAGCAAAGTATCCTTGAAATCAACAGCCTTTCGCTAAAAGCGGAAACGATTTTGCTGCACATGGACAGCGAATTGCAACTATTGGAATTGAAAGGAGAAATCGAGTCGAAGGTGAGAGTGGAGTTGGATAAACAACAACGCGACTATTTTTTGAGCCAACAACTGAAGACGATTCAAGACGAATTAGGCGGCAATCCGCAAGAGGAAGACTTGATAAAATTAGCAGAACGGGCGCGCAAAAAAGACTGGTCAATCGAAGTACAAAAGCATTTTGAAAAAGAATGGGCAAAGGTCAAACGGATGCCGCATCAAGCTCCTGAATATTCGATTTTGTTGAATTACCTCGAAACCATGCTTGATTTGCCTTGGAATGAGTTTACAAAAGACAATTTTGACCTCAAAAAGGTGAAAAAGAAATTGGACGCAGACCATTATGGACTCGAAGATGTGAAAGAACGCATACTCGAACATTTAGCTGTTTTGAAACTCAAAGGCGATATGAAAGCACCGATTTTATTACTGACGGGCCCTCCAGGTGTTGGTAAAACGTCATTGGGCAAGTCGGTCGCTGATGCTGTGGGCCGTAAGTATATACGTATGTCGTTGGGTGGTTTGCACGATGAATCTGAGATTAGAGGGCATCGCAAAACCTATATTGGTGCGATGCCTGGGCGTATTTTGCAAAGCATGAAAAAGGCGGGTTCGAGCAATCCTCTTTTTATACTTGACGAAATAGATAAGGTCGGTGCAAGCTTCAGAGGCGACCCTTCGAGTGCACTCTTGGAGGTGCTTGACCCCGAACAAAACACGACTTTTTATGACAATTACCTTGAATTAGAGTATGATTTGTCGAAAGTCATGTTCATTGCAACTTCTAATTCTTTGGAAAACATACAACCCGCTTTGCTTGACCGTATGGAAATCATCCGCATCAGCGGTTATTCAATAGAGGAAAAAGTTGAAATTGCGAAGCAACATCTTATCCCAGAACAGCGCAAAGAGCATGGTTTGAAAGTGAAAGATGTGAAATTGTCAGCAGAAGTCATCGAGCGAATCATTCAGGACTATACCCGCGAATCAGGTGTGCGTTCACTCGACCGTCAAATGGCTGCCTTGATGCGTAGCCTTGCTAAAAAGGTGGCAATGTCTGAAAAATACAACCCCTCAGTAACCGTTGAAGATTTGAAGGACATTTTGGGTGCGCCACGTTTTTCTAATGATTTTTATGAAAAAGATCAAATTCCAGGCGTAGCCATTGGTTTGGCTTGGACATCTGTTGGTGGCGATATTTTGTTTATCGAAGTGTCGCTTTCCAAAGGAAAAGGCAACTTGATATTGACAGGTAATTTGGGCGATGTGATGAAAGAATCGGTTTCAACGGCATTGAGCTTCCTAAAAAGTCATGCCGAAGAGCTGGGTTTAGACCCCTCAGTATTTGAAGAAAACGACATCCATGTTCACGTTCCAGAAGGAGGGATTCCGAAAGACGGGCCTTCGGCAGGTGTGACTATGATGACGGCTTTGGCATCTGCGTTTAAGAAACAACCCATTAAAGCGCATTTAGCGATGACGGGTGAAATCACATTGCGTGGAAAAGTGTTGCCTGTGGGCGGCATCAAGGAAAAAATATTGGCAGCAAAACGGGCGGGTTGCAAAGAGATAATATTGTGTAAAGACAACCGCAAAGACATTGAAGAAATCAATCAAACCTACCTCGTAGGTTTAACCTTTCACTATGTTGACCGCATGACGCAGGTGTTAGATATTGCTTTCAATAACTAAACTTATTTGTTATTGTGTTGTTGCGTAACAATTTTCTATACTACTCAACAACAATTTGACCATACAGCCATACAACAATAAAATATTGTCTTATTTTGTGCGCAAAAAGTAAATAATGGATTTTAAGACAGTTATTAATGGTTCTTTTGGTTTGATGTTTTGGTTTCACCTGTTCATCACCGTTTTGTCATGGTTTGCACCTTTTATGTTCTCTTGGCAGTACCTTCTACCCGTTTATTGGACAGTGATGTTACAGTTTTTAGTTTTCAATCGCTGTTTAGTCAACAAAGGACATTCGCTTGGGGAAGACGACGACATGACATTTTACGCTCAAATTTTTGAGCTGGTCGGGTTTAATTTCCAACGTAAAAACGTAAAATTCTTTTGTCGGAAATTTTTATACCCTTTCTTAACGGCCGTTACGCTTTTATGGCAAGTCGTTTTAGGCAAAGTACCGACGATGTTTTAAGGCTTGTGTGGTAGTGATGTAAATAAAACATCCCGAACTTAACTTGATTGTTAAGTTCGGGATGTTTTATTTTAGCGTCTATAAACAAAGTTATTCACGATGATACATTAAATCTCATAAACCAAAAGCCCATTTTTCATACGCGGCTCAAAAAAGGTGGATTTGGGCGGCATAGAGCCATCGCTGTCCACAACGGCTTTTAAGTCGTCTAATTCAACTGGGAAAAGGCAGAAACCGACCCCCTCAGTACCAACAGCATTTGTCAACTTTTCAAACCCCTGTTGACCGTCAATACACTTCAAGCGGCTATCTTCTCTAATATTATGAATGCCCAAAATAGGTTTTAAGACTTTTTCATTGAGCAAATCAACATCGAGGAGTACGAAACCTTCAGGCGATTCTTCTGCATAATGCTTCAAAACTTCTTTTCGCCAATACAATTGGAACCATTTGCCTTCTAAAAACATCGTAATTTCAAACTTGGAATAAGGCAAAGTATCAGCTCTAAGCACACGTATTTTAAAGTCCGTCCTTAGTTTTTCTAAAAATTCATCAGAAGTCAAGCCATTTAGGTCTTTCACAACGCGGTGAAAAGCACCAATTTTCAAAGTATTTTCTGGAAAATAAGCCGTCAACATTTTACTTGTTTTGTCATTTGGCGACATTTTATGTTGCGCTGCAAAACTGGCAGACCGATGATGCCCATCAGCGATATAGGCATGAGGTATTTTTTCAGCAAATATCTGTTGAATCTTTTCGATTACCCCCCCCTCAGTAATTTTCCAAAAACGATGCTTTTCAGTGTCTAATTCAATAACATAGAATTTTTTATGCGTTTCTATATAATTGTTAATCAATTCATTAAGTTCAGAAATAGGTGGGTGAGTTAATAAAACGGGCTTTATCGCTGCCCCTCGTGTATTCAATAATTCTAATTGAACACTTTCATTGGAGACGATGGTTTTTTCATGTTGCTTCATCGTCCCTTTAAAATACTCTTCAACGTCGGTCGTTATGACTAAGCCGTTTCTTTTTTGACCATCTTTACTTTTAATTTGATAGATATACATGGCTTCGGCTTCGGTCGGCAGGAACAAACCTTCAGTAGCGTAGTCGTGGTAACGATATTTGACCGTGTCAAAAAAATCGTTAGAGTGTGGCACTTTGTCTAAGTTGGGCGCAACAGCGCGGAATGGCATTATTTTCATAAATTCGTTTTAAGATGAGTCCTACATTTTGGGTAAAAATACAAATTAACTACAAAGACAAAGGATTTTAAGGTAAAAGACTTTTGCAAAATAATGATAGTCAATAGTTTGCAATCGCCTTTTACCTTAAAATCCTTTGTCTTTATTCACAACGCCTTGATTTATTTATCTAAAAACTCGATGCTACTTAAAGCAAAAAGCGGCTTGCCATCGTTTTTTGGATTTTTACAAACGATAAACAAGGTCGTTGGCATCGGTGCTTTCGGCGGTTTGTTCAGGACAATTTTTAGAGGCGCAAAGTTGTCTGCTGGCACTTCACCACTACCTAAAAGGTCTCCTGTTGGGCTGCCAATACGGACTTCAATTTTTCCGCCCACAGTATTGGCTTTTTGTGAAAATACACCGATTGTCATGGATTGAATGCCTGTTAAGTCGATGTCTTTAAAAGCTATATAAGAATTATCCCCTGAAGCGATAGCGACTTCGCCGCCGAGCTGTTCAACCGTAAATTTGCTGAAAGCATTGGCATCGTCATAAGAAACCGCTTTGATTTTAGGGCTGCGCAGCACGACCATATCCGTTGCCGTCAAAGAACCCATTTCTTTGTTACCTTTATCGCTGTAAGTCGCTTGAATAATATACGCCCCGTCCTTTTTGCCGTTATGGGCTGTGGCTTCATAGCTGTTTTGTGGTGGTAAGGATGCTTTTTTAGCATCTTTCAAGGACAAAATGTATTCTGCAATGGTTTTTGCATCGTCGTTCGAAATTTGAGGATGGGCTGCCATCGCTTGTTCGCCCCACACGCCACCGCCACCTTGGATAATTTTTTCAGCTAACTTTCTGATATTACCGCTATTCGTCGGGTACTTTTTAGCAACATCCATATACGAAGGTCCAATGTTTTTCTTATCCGCAAAATGGCATGACTTACAATCTGACAAATCAATCAAACGTTTGCCCAAAGCCAAACTGACATTCGATTTATGCCCTTGTTCCAACATTGTTTTGTCATAACCTTCAAGATAATTTATGTTAACAACCACATCTTCGGGCATTATTCCTTTGCCAATTTTACCGTCCTCTTTGTCTTTTACAGCGACTGAATAGTTGATTTTATTATCAAAAAAGAAGGATTTATTGCCATTAATGGCAATTTTCACTTCTGGTTCAGCATTACCGACTTTTATGATTGTACTCGATGTGCTTTTGTTTCCTGCGACATCTGTAACGGTCAAAACAGCCTTATATTCACCTGCTTTTCTAAATTTTATCTTCGGATTGGGCAAATTACTGAGGGGTATGCCTTCGCCAAAATTCCATGAATAGGTGAGTGCATCGCCGTCATAATCCATTGTTCCATCGGAAGAAAACTGAACAGTTAGCGGTTTTGCGCCTGCTTTTTTATCCGCTTTCATTTTTACCAAAGGCTTGCGATTGCCTGCGTTGAAGGTAATACGTGACAAAGTCGCTTCTTCATTTTGAGCAAACCACTGCATACCGTAGTCCAAAACGAACAGTGTTCCGTCACCCGCCATAGCCATATCTATGGGGTGATAAAACTTCGTACTGGGCATAAAAGGCTCTGCACCTAAATAATTACCTTGTTTATCCATCGAAACCAAGTAAATCCAGTCGCGCATCCATTCATAAGCGAAAAATTTACCGTCTAAATATTTTGGTAACTTGTCCTTATTATCTGGATAATCATCATGATAAAAAACCGGGCCAGCCATTGGATTTGCGCCACCTGTGGCAACCCACGGGAATTCTTTTGATGCGCCATAGCCATAATAAATCCAAGCGGGTGTAGCAGGAGGCAATTCTTTTAGACCTGTATTGTTTGGAGAATCATTAATGGGTTTCTTAGCATCGTATTTTTCGCCTGATTTTTTAGCCGCAAAATCATAATGATTGTAAGCGAAATTTTTACCCGTAAAGATAGGCCAGCCATAAAAACCAGGCTTACGACCTTGATTAAACTCTACAATGCCGTCAGGTCCTCGATTTGGGTCACCTTTACCAGCATCAGGGCCGACATCACCCCAATAAACATAACCTGAACGTTTGTCAACGGCAATGCGGTAAGGATTGCGGCAGCCCATAACAAAAATTTCTGGACGGGCATTTGGCGTTCCCTCTGGGAAAAGATTGCCTTTTGGAATCGTGTAAGTGCCATTGTCTATTGGCTTGATTTTCAATATTTTACCTCTTAAATCATTGGTATTGCCCGACGAACGTAAGGCATCCCAACCTTCACGATTGGGTTGAAAATCAATCGGTGCAAAACCATCAGAAGCAAAAGGATTTGTATCGTCACCTGTTGATAAAAACAAATTGCCGTCTTTATCAAAATCAATCGAGCCGCCTGTATGACAACATTCAATCCGTTTAGCAGGAAAGCGCAAGACAACTTTTTCGGTATTCATCAAGACCGTATCACGCTCATTGTCGTAGGTAAAACGAGACAAAAACTGGTCTTTTGTGTCTTCGTGTGTTTCATTCGGTGAATAAAACAGATAAATCCAATTGTTTTTCAAAAAATTTGGGTCAACACCCACACCCATCAAACCGTATTCAAATTTGGTATAAACAGGCATTTCTCCTACCTGTTTGACCGTTCCCGTTGCGGGATTATAAACTTTTATTTTTCCTTTTCTTTCAATAAAAATCACTTTACCGTTTGGCATTGTTGCCAATTCTGTTGGTTCATCAAGGTTGTTGATTAAGGTCGTTCTTTCAAAACGATTTTCTTCAGGTGGCGAAACGGAATGGGCTTTTGAGTAGTCCAATTTGTCGCCCAACGCATATTTTAACCCCTCAGTAATATGCGTCATAATGGCTGGTTCGGACGTAAATGTTTCAGGTGTATGCCCAAAATTTGTATAAAATGCCTTGCCTCCATCATACTCATGATACCATGACATAGGGTGGAAATCGCCCATTTTGCCCTCTGTATAGCTTTTTTCATCAACAGTAATCAGAAAATGAAGGATGTCCGTTTTCAAAGACTTAAAACTGTAAAACTCATCTTTTTTGTCAAATGTCTCTGGTAAATGTGCTGTGGAAGGATGCGTTTTGTCCACAACTGTCATTTTACCTGTTTGAACATTTGGTTTACCTGGATGCCCATTAAAAAAGCCACCCATCAAGTCATTGTACCAAGGCCAGTCGTATTCAGTATCAGAAGCAGCGTGAATACCCACATAACCACCACCAGCTTGGATATAACGTTCAAAATATATCTGTTGCGCTGGATTGAGCACATCACCTGTCGTGTTTAAAAAAACGACGGCATTGTACCGCTTTAAATTGTCATCAATGAAATCATTGGCGTTTGTCGTTGTATCTATGGCGACATTTTCCTTCTTACCCCAGTCCATGAGGAATTGATTTCCTTCCTTGATTGAGGCATGGTGAAAGCCCGCTGTTTTTGAAAACACTAATACGCGTTTTGTTTGTGCATAGTTAAGTGTAAAATTTACAATTAACAAAAAACTTAATAAAATTCTCTTCTTCATACTTAGATGTTTTATTTATTCTAAAAAACTGGTCTCTCACAAAATTTTCGGAAAGTTAACACCCCCCTCAGTATTTTTATGTAAAATTTGACAAAAACAAAAAAATCCTTCCCGAAACAGTTTCGAGAAGGATTTTTCTGTTGCTTATTTCCTATTGCCCCTTGCTTATTGCATTTTGCCCTTTGCATTTTGCTCATTGCTCATGTTCAGGCGCAACTTGATTCACAAGTCTTTGAATATCATTGGTTAAGCTCTCCATCTGTTTCGCCATATCGCCGTATTTTTTGACTTTATCGGCGGTCTTTTGATAACCCGTATCAGTAGCAGGTGCAGCATCTACTTCACGTTGTAGCTGTCCTTTACGGCGTTCAAGGTCGGCAATTTGACGATTGAGTTGACTGTCATTTTTGTCGCCCGCATGGTTTTTCAAGCGCTCTATGACATTTTGCATTTTGCTCAAAGCAACGTCGTACTTGCCAGCGTCGAATTTATCTTTTTCAGAACTCGCCAAAGTACGTACTTCCGTAAAAACACTGCCTACACCCTTGAATATGCGTTTCGATTGCTCTTTTTCAGTATCAGAACCGAAAAATCGGTTGTAAACCACTATGCAAATAATAGCTATAAAAGCTAATTTTATGAGACTTCTAATCATTGTAATCGGTCATTTTGTTGTGATATGAAGAGATATTTTTTACAAAATTAAACTTTTTGATTCAAAAAAAGTTGCGAATTGAGCTTTTTAAAATTAAAAAAGTTGTTTTATGGCAAAAATACTGAGGGGGTATAGGAGCGTCTTTTTTTATGATTAATTTCAGTGTTTAAATCTATTGAAGCTAAAAATCGCTTGGTTTATTTAAGTTTGCAAAAAATATCTAAACCTTTAATCATAGCGACATGAAAAAATCAATCATTCTTTCTTTTTTGTTTTTAACAACTTATGCTTTTAGTCAAAAGTTAGACAAGTTACCTGAATCTACAATTCCCGCTATCGAGACCGAAGTACATCTTCGTTTCCTCGCTTCTGATGAACTTTTAGGACGTAAAACGGGTGAACAAGGCAATTTAGTGGCTTCGCGCTACATTGCTGAACAGTTTCGTCTAAACGGTTTGAAATCGGCTGTTGCCGACAACTCATACCTTCAACCCGTTCCTTTCAAAAATACGAAGCCTGTTACTGAGGGGGCCGTTTCTGTTGGTGATGAAACCCTTAAAATCGTTGATGATTTCGTCGTTGTAAGTGGTAAAAGTGCCGATTTAAGCAATATACCCGTCGTTTTCGCCAATTACGGTTGGGTTGACGATAAAGGTTATGACGACTACAAAGACCTCGATGTAAAGGGTAAAATCGTTGTTATTCAACTCGGAACACCGACTACAACAAAGCCTTTTGAAGCCATTCAAGCCTCTGATAAAAAAGCCATCATCGCCGAAGGACATGGTGCTGTGGGTGTCGTTGAAATATTCACAGGTCAAATCCCGTGGAAAAACCTCTTGCGCTTTTTTAATTCTGAACGATTACAATTAGAAATGAAGAAGGGCGATGAAAAGGAGGCTCTAATACCACATTTGTGGATAAATGCCGCTAAAGGCGGTCTTTTTTCTAAGGAAAAATTGCAAAAACTAAGCATTAAAACGGCTGATAAGATTACAACTAAGATTACGTCTTACAATGTCGCAGGCATTATTGAAGGCACTGACCCGAAGCTCAAAAACGAATACGTCGTGTTGTCGGCACATTTTGACCACATCGGCATCAACAACACCAATAAAACAGACTCCATTTCAAACGGCGCACGTGACAATGCGTTTGGTGTAACGGCTATGTTGTTGGCCGCCAAAGCGTTTAGTCAAGTGCGTACAAAACGCTCAATTTTATTTATTGGTTATACAGGCGAGGAAATAGGGCTTTTGGGTAGTAAGTATTACGTGGAAAACCCACTCGTACCACTAAAACAATGTGTTTTTAATCTCAATTGTGATGGTGCGGGTTATGATGATACCACTTTATTAACCACAATTGGCTTTAGTAGAACAGATGCAAAAGCGGAATTAGAGACTTCTGCAACAGTTTTTGGCTTGAAAATCATTGATGACCCCGCCCCTGAACAAAACCTTTTTGACCGTTCTGATAATGTGAGTTTTGCCGCAAAAGGCATACCTGCACCGAACTTTGCGCCCGGTATGAAGGCTTTTGGTGGTGAAATCATGAAATATTATCATCAAACGGCGGACAACCCAGAGACGGTTAGTTTCCCTTATTTGCATAAATATTGCCAGGCTTATGTCTATGCGGCAAGGCTGATTGCCAATAGGTCTGTTGCGCCTAAATGGATAGCAGGAGATAAGTATGAAAAGGCGTGGAATGAGTTGTTTGGAGCGAAATAACTACTTATTTTCACAAAAAAAGCGTTGCAATACTGAGGGGGTATCGCAACGCTTTTTTTTATAAACAATTAGAAATCAACCTTGTACGAGCGTGCCTACATGTTGGCCTTTTACTATATTGAGTAAATTATCTTTCTTATTGATGTCAAAAACGATGATAGGCATATCGTTTTCTTGGCACAGCGTAAAAGCCGTTGTATCCATGACTTTAAGATGTTTGTCTAAGGCTTCTTGAAATGTGATATTGTCATAACGTGTCGCTGTTGGGTCACGTTCTGGGTCGGCGGTGTAAATACCATCAACACGTGTCCCTTTCAAAATAACATCTGCATTGATTTCACTGGCGCGAAGTGCTGCCGCAGAGTCCGTTGTAAAAAATGGATTGCCCGTACCTCCTGCAAAAATAACAATACGTTTTTTTTCTAAATGCCTTATAGCACGGCGGCGGATATACGTTTCAGCCACTTCTTCAACTTTGATGGCTGACATCAAGCGTGTGAATAAACCGACACTTTCTAAGCCACTTTGCAGAGCCATACCGTTGATAATGGTTGCCATCATGCCCATATAGTCGCCTTGAGCGCGTTCTATACCTGACTTTTCGGCTTGAATACCTCTGAAAATATTGCCACCACCAATAACAATAGCAACCTCAACACCTAATTCGCAGACTTCTTTGACCTGCAAAGCATAATGTTGAAGCATATCGGCAGTGATGCCATATTTTTGGTCACCCATAAGCGATTCGCCACTGAGTTTTAGTAAAATGCGTTTGTATTTTAGATTGGACATTTCTGACTGGTTATACTTACTTAATGGATAATGGATAGTTGATAATGGATAATGGATAATGGGTAGTTCAACGAGTTGAAAATCAGTTTGTTGCTACAATACTTTTAGGCAAAACAGCAATTTCCTAATTTTATTTTGAAAAGTCGTTGAAAATCAACGTTTTACAAATTCATCATTCGTCGTTTATCATTCATCCTTCCCTTAAAATACTGAGGGGGTAAAAATAGGCGTAAAAAAAGCGAATTCGTTTCGGAACTCGCTTTTTTTATCAATAAAAATATTAACCTAATTTCACATGCTTGAATTCAGTAACTGTCAAGCCTTTTGAAATGCTGTCAAGATATGCGCCAACGTTTTTAGAACCGTCTTTAACATAGTCTTGTTTCAACAATGTAAAATCTTTGTAGAAACGTGCCAATTTACCTTGTGCGATTTTTTCAATCATCGCTTCAGGCTTACCTTCTGTACGCGCTTGTTCTTTACCGATTTCGATTTCACGAGCCACTGTATCCGCAGATACACCTGTTTCGTTGACCGCAACAGGTTTCATGGCTGCTACTTGCATCGCAACGTTTTTACCCGCTTCGATAAGCTCTGGACCTTCTTGATTCAAAGAAATGATAACGGCTGCACGGTTACCCGCGTGAACATAAGGCAATACTTGACCTTGTCCTGCTGCTGTTTTGATAAAACCGTAGTCAGAAATTTCTAATTTTTCACCAACGATACCTGTTTGCTCAATGACTTTTTCACCAACAGTGATACCTTCTGCTGTCGGCAAAGCTAAAAATGCTTCACGGCTTTCAGGCATGTGTTTGAGTGCGATTTGAGCAAAAGATTCAGCTAAAGCGATAAATTTTTCATTTTTCGCTACGAAATCTGTTTCGCAAGACAAACGCATAACGATACCGTTGTTACGGTTTTGCGATGTCAATGCCAAACAAACACCTTCTTTAGCTTCACGGTCTTCGCGTTTAACAGAAAGTTTTTGACCTAATTTGCGGAGGAAGTCAATTGCGCCTTCGATGTCACCGCCTGAGTTTTCAAGGGCTTGTTTACAATCACCCATACCCGCGCCTGTCATGTCGCGGAGTTTTTTTATATCTGCTATACTGATAGCCATTGTATTGTCAATTATAAATGATGAATTATAAATGATGAATGATGAATGATGAGTGATGAATGATGAAAATACTGAGGGGTATATTTCGCCATTCATCACTCATCATTCATCATTTATCATTCTTTGTTAGAGGCTTTGTTGCGGTCTTCCAAACCTTGACGAATTGCTTCAACCAAGTAGTTGGTGACAACAGAAATTGATTTTGACGCATCGTCGTTTGACGGAATTGCAAAATCAACTGTATTCGGATCGCAGTTTGTGTCAACCATAGCGAAAGTACGCAAACCGAGTTTTTTCGACTCTTGTAAAGCCAAATGCTCATGTCCGATGTCAACAAGGAAAACAGCCGCAGGCAAACGGTTGAGGTTAGCGATACCACCGAGGATTTTCTCGATACGGTCACGCTCACGACCCATCATTTGACGCTCTTTTTTAGTGATGCTTGTATTGGTCGGGTCGTTCAAACGCGAGTCAATAGTTTGCATTTTTTTCACTGATTTACGAACCGTAGAGAAGTTCGTCATCATACCACCCAACCAACGCTCCGTTACGAAAGGCATACCAACAGATAAAGCCGCTTTCTGAACGATGTCACGTGCTTGTTTTTTAGTCGCAACAAACATGATTTTGCGACCACTTTTGGCAATCTGACGCATCGCATTTGCTGAACGCTCAAGGCTTTCTGTTGTACGATTAAGGTCAATGATGTGAATACCTTTGTGTTCCGTAAAGATGTACGGCTGCATTTTTGGATTCCACTTGCGCTTGAGGTGACCAAAATGTACACCTGCATCAAGCAACTCTTTATATGTGAGCTTTTCCATTATTTTTATAACGATGTTAAGATTTTTAGATAAAATTGAGTTCTGAGTTTCGGGTTTCGAGTTTTGAGTTTAAAATTTCGAGTTACTCAAAACCCAAAACTCGAAACTCAAAACCTGAAACTCAAAACTCGAAAAATTAACGTTTCGAGAACTGGAAACGAGCGCGTGCTTTTGGACGACCGTATTTTTTACGTTCAACGGCACGTGGGTCACGCATAAGCATTTTCTTAACTTTGAGTGGCTTGCGGAATTCTTCGTTCAACTTAACCAAAGCGCGAGCGATACCCATACGGATAGCTTCCGCTTGTCCTTTATAACCACCACCTGACACATTAACAAGTACATCGTAAGCAGTAGCGACATCAACTGTCGTCATAGCTTCCATCGGAATACCCGTAATGTGAGAAGCCGTGAAATATTCGCGGTAATCTTTACCGTTCACCGTAATTTTACCTTCACCCTTGCGGAGATAAATACGAGCGACAGCGGCTTTTCTTCTACCAACGGCATTAATTTGTTCCATTTTATATCAGAAATTGAAATTGTCAATAAATTTTTAAATCTAAAAAATGAACGTAATGACTGAATATGAATAACAAACTGTTCTAAAACATTCACCATTCACCATTCACCATTCACCATTCATTAAACCAAAGGTTCTGGTTTTTGTGCGCCGTGTGGATGTTCAGTACCTGCGTAAAGGAACGCTTTTTTGTACATCGCACGACCTAATTTTGTTTTAGGCAACATACCTTTAATGGCTTCTTCAAGGATGAAAGTTGGTTTTTTAACCAATACATCTTTAGCAACCACTGATTTTTGACCACCTGGATAAAGAGAGTAGCTCAAATATACTTTTTGGCTCATCTTTTTGCCCGTAAAGCGAACTTTATCAGCATTGATGACGATGACGAAATCGCCAGTGTCCGTGTGCGGAGTGTATGAAGGTTTGTGTTTACCCCTCAGTACCGTAGCAATTTTTGAGCAAATACGACCCACCGTTTCGCCTTCTGCGTCCACGATATACCATTTACGCATCGCCGGAGCGTCTTGCGCACGAATGGAATCCGTTTTATAGCTTAACTTCAACATTGTTGTATGAATTAAATTTTTCTAATAAATCTTATTAATTTCATTGCAGCGTCGTCAATTCGGAACTATTGATTCGGCTATTTTTCGCTCTTGCAATCGGGCAAATCTCAAAAGCGGTGCAAAAGTAGAACTTCGACATCGAATAGACAAGTGTTTTCCAAAAATATTTTCTTTTAAAAACGATAACTCATTGATAATCAGTCTTTTTTTGGCACAAATATTTTTGACCCTGTCCTTATTATAACAAAAAAGTCCAATTGGAAGTAAAAACACACTCACTTTTTCCCTGTTTTAATAAATAAATGTTGTTTTCTATCTTTTTACTGAGGGGGGGTATTTTGCTTGCTGTTATTACAATTTTTAGGTTAGTAAAGCATGAATTAATAATGAATTAAATGAAATCGCCCTGTTTTATCAAAATAAATGTTACTTAACACTATCTTTAAGTCAAAATTATAAACAGAACAATATAACCTGAATTCTTTATGATAAAGAAATTTGGTGGCTGTAATCAAATCTTCAATAACAACGTACTTTCTTCCCGCCTATATTTTTCAAAATGTTAATTTAAAAGATAAAGTACCTTGTTTTTTTAAATAATCTTTTTAGTTTTGTTCTTAAACTAATAAACAAGATAACCACCCTTAGAAATGAAAGAAATACTATCTAAATACAATTTTACTGAGGAAGAAATAAACGAATTTATCTCACACGCTTTGGTTATTAAATGCCCAAAACGAACGATGCTGTTGAAAGAAGGTGAAATTCCACGCTTTTTATATTGTGCAACCAAGGGCGTTTTTCGGGGCGGCTTTACAGATTCTAAAGGTGTACAGTACACCAGAACATTTTTTACGCCTCATACAACCCCTTTTGTTATGTCTTATAGCAGTTTTATGTTACAGCGTCCTTCACTCAGTTTTTTAGAAGCTATCGAAGATGGTGAATTGTTATCTTGGCCTTATGATTACGTGAAAAACCTTGAAGATACAAGCTTTAAATGGCTCAGTTTTTTTAAAAAACAAATTGATATAGTGTTTTCTTACAGAGAAATAAAAGATATGCAGACTTATACACTTTCACCAAAAGAACAATATTTAGCATTTTTAGAGTCTTCCTCAAGTTTTGTACATCTTATTCCTCAACACTATATTGCCAGTTACATCGGCATAACGCCTGAGGCTTTGTCACGAATTAGAAAACAACTTAAAACAGATAATCGTGTGAAATCTTAAACCACCAAAATGAATACACGTTTAAAGAAATTCGGCTTTTCAGATATTGAAATTGAAGCTTTTTGGGCAAATGCCCAATGTCTTTCCTTTCGTAAAAGACAGGTTTTACTTGAAGAAAATCAAGTAAATCGTTATCTTTATTTGGTCAAAGAAGGAGTCATTCGCAGTTTTGTGATTGATAATAAAGGAAATACACATACTAAAAGTTTCTTCAGTTCCTTAAATAAAGACTTTGCATTTTCTTTTCCAAGTTTTATACTCCAAGAGCCGTCCTTGTTTTCTATGGACGCCGTTGTGGACAGCGAAGTGTGGGCTTGGCACAACGATTATATTTTTGAAATCTTATCGAAAGACATTCGCTTTTTCAATTTTTTCAGGTATCAATTAGGTCGTCTTTTCCATACTTTAGAATTAAAAGAAATTCGTATGCTGCGCTTAACCCGCGAGGAGCACTATATCATATGTCTAAAAGAAAATCCAGAACTTTTAAATATTGTACCGCTTCACTATATCGCATCTTATTTAGGCATTACTTCCGAAACTTTATCCCGAATTCGTAAACGTGTTGAATCTATTGAAAAATAGCCACGTCTTGATTTAAGTCAAGAAAATCGAAGAAAAACATTGCATTTCCACATATAAACGCTTTGATTCAATACGATTCCATCAATAAAAATAGTCATATTTCCTAACATTAGTCAACAGTATACCTGCCTACCTTTGCTTATCTTTGCAGTATTATACATTTAAAATAAACAACGAGACTAATGGTTGATTTCCTAAAGAAACAGCAATTAACCAACAATCAGATTTCTGAATTACTGGCAAATGCACAAATTCTTAATGTAAAAAAGCATACGATTTTACTCAAAGAAAAAGAGAAAGCTAACCGTATCTATTTTGTAGAAAGCGGTATTTTACGTTCAGGTATTCACAAAGACGAATCAAAAAATTGCACCTATTGCTTCTATTCACCCGAAGGTCTAAGGTGGGCAGGTCTCTCAGCAAATAGTTTACTGCGAAAGCCTTCTGATTATTTCATTGAAGTTTTAGAAGATGCTCAAATCATTTCTTTCGATTTGATTTATTTTCAGAAACTACGACACACCAATTTGGAGTGGGCTAACTTTTTTCAATGTCAACTGTTGACTGTATATAGTTATTTGGAACAAAAAAGCGTCAATCAGCTCAAATTGTCACCAGAAGAACGATATTTAGCTTTTATAGAAACCAATCCGACAATTATTAAAAATATTCCACTTCACTATATTGCAAGTTATATTGGAGTTGTGCCAGAATCTCTGTCTCGTATTAGAAGAAGACTTAATTGAAAATATTAATCTATTTTCATGTTCGCTGAATTTCTTAACCTAAGTCAACGATATTTTAGAACTCAATATTTTACATTTGCCAATTCGTTCTGCTAATGCTTCTTTCTCCATACAAATAAACACAAATATTTTTATCCAATCGTGTTAGTTACTTATATTTAACTTACAAACTACTTTAACCGGTATGATTTCTCGAAATCGTATCGGTCTTTTTTTGTTATTGTCGATTTTTTATAAAAAGCAAAGGGCAAACGTCTTTTACACCGTTTGCCCTTTGCTCCTTGCCTTTTGCTCCTTGCCTTTTGCTTCTTGCCCTTTGCTTCTTGCCCTTTGCCCCTTTATACTGAGGGGGTCAATTTCCAAACCGTTTCGCCCTCAATTCCTTTAAAAAACGTTGTAATTCGACTTCATCATGGAACAAAACCTCACGTGGTTTAGAACCTTCATTCGGCCCGACGATGCCCAAATGTTCCAATTGATCCATAATACGTCCTGCACGGTTATAACCCAATTTCAAACGACGTTGAATCATGGACGTTGAACCATGTTGATTTTGAACGACCAAACGTGCCGCATCTTCAAGCATATCGTCGAGGTCATTGATATCAACCGCACCGACCTCATTCATTGGCGCATCATTACCTGTAAATTCTGGTAGGAAATAAGGCTGCGCATAACCTGGCTGTTCATGGATAAAATTAATCACCCGTTCCACCTCTGGCGTATCTACAAAAGCACATTGAAGGCGAATAATATCTGAACCCGCCGTTAACAACATATCGCCACGTCCAATGAGTTGGTCTGCACCATTTGTATCCAAAATGGTTCGTGAATCCACTTTTGAAGCCACTTTGAAGGCAACACGTGCTGGGAAATTGGCTTTAATAACGCCCGTAATGATGTTTACTGAGGGGCGTTGCGTCGCTATAATCAAGTGAATACCAACTGCACGTGCCAATTGCGCCAAGCGACCAATCGGCAATTCAATTTCCTTGCCCGCCGTCATAATCAAATCCGCAAATTCGTCAATGACTAAAACGATGAAAGGCAAAAAGCGGTGTCCTTTTTCAGGATTCAACCGACGACCTACAAATTTGTCATTGTATTCCTTAATATTCCTTGCTTGTGCTTTTTTCAACAAATCGTAACGCCCCTCCATCTCAATCACAAGGGAATTGAGCGTTTTGATAACTTGCGCCGTGTCCGTAATAATCGGTTCAAGCTGGTCGGGCAAGTAGGCGAGGAAGTGATTGTCAATTTTAGCATACGGCGACAACTCCACTTTTTTAGGGTCAATCAAGACCAATTTGAGTTGTGACGGATGTTTTTTATACAAAAGAGAACATAAAATCGTATTGATACCCACAGATTTACCTTGGCCCGTCGCACCTGCAATCAACAAATGCGGCATTTTCGCCAAATCCACCACAATCGGTTCGTTTGAAATGGACTTGCCCAAAGCAATCGGCAAATCCATATCGCTTTTACGGAAACGGTCACTCGACAACATTTCACGCAGCGAAACCATCTGCTTGTTTTTATTCGGTACTTCAATACCAATCGTACCACGTCCTGGAATCGGAGCAATAATACGAATACCCAAAGCCGCAAGGCTCAAAGCAATGTCGTCTTCAAGGTTTTTAATCCTCGAAATACGCACCCCAGGCGCAGGAACAATCTCATAAAGCGTCACCGTTGGCCCAATCGTTGCCCGTATTTTAACGATTTCGATTTTGTAATTCAAAAGCGTTTCAATGATTTGGTCTTTGTTCGATTCCAGTTCTGAACGGTCAATTTCTACTTTATTATCCTCATAATTGTCCAAAAGTGGCAAAACAGGGTATTCATAACCCGACAAATCAAGCGTTGGGTCATAAGGCGTTGAAATATCACCATACGGTTTTTCATTAAACAACTCACCTTGAACCGCTTTAACAGGCGTTGTTGGTGGCAAAATATCTGCTAAGTCGCTCGTTGGTGCAATCGGCTCTGTTTCTATTTCCAATTCCGTTTCTCCTGCTTTCAAACTCGGCGCGCGGGTTGCTGTATTTTTTGAAGTCAAATCAAACGCACCGTTTTCATCCTCTTCCGTTTCAACAGTCTGGGAAGCCGTAACCGCAGGCGGCACGTCAAGGGCTTCTTCAATGACCGAACGTTCTCCTGCCTTTATAGGTGCCAGCGATACTGAGGGGGTACTTGTCGCCTCATTTTCAGTTGGCATCTTTGTGAAACGACGTGCTGTTTGGCGTACATCAAATGTTTTGTTCTTATAACGGTCATCCCAAAGCGCAAAAACGGCTGTTTTGAGTTGTTCCAAGAAGTTTTTAAGCGTTAAGCCCTTCAATTCTGGATTATAAGACCATATAATAAGGAAGGAAATGATGAGCAAAATGAGTAAAAATGTACCAATTGCACCTACAAAATTCATCAACCATTCACTGATTGAGCGACCAAAATTGCCGCCCCATGGAAAATTAGATTTATAAAAAATGAAACCAAACAGGATAGATAACCCAATCATCCAAGCCAAAGCATTGCGCAAACGCCCAGCAAACCGACTCAACGGAATGTCATTGATAATACCCAAACCGTATTGTAGTAAGACATAAATCAAGAAAAATGAAGGCAAACCAAACAGCCAAAACATCAAAAAATGCGAAACAATCGCACCCAAACGACCCAGCCAATTGGACACTTCAATGTCTTGAAATATCAAATCAAACTCAAAGTGGTTGACTTTATCTTGGTCAATTTGCCAAGTAAAAACATAGGAAAAACAGGCAACGAAAAGGTAGGTTGCTAAAAACAAGAGCAGCACACCCATCAGTTTCGGGGTACGCGGGTCATCGCCCATTATATTATTTTTGGATTTCGCCATGTCGAATTTTCTCCTTTTAAAATTATAGTGTTCTATTCGTCAATGAATATATGTTTTTTCAAAAGCCATTTTCAATTAAATAAAATGGACAGTTAATCACAAAAGTAGCATTTCCAATAGCTTCTTAATAAAAAATGCTGTTTTTTTCCATTTTTTGTTGAAATAAGGGGAGCATTTTTAGGCTTTAAATACTGAGGGGTACTGTGCATACGCATCAACACCCCTCAGTATTTTTAATTTTTATACCACTGTAAAATGAGTAAAATAAAATATGCCATTTTGAATTATAAAGCATTGGATATCAATACTTAAAAATTCATCATTCATCATTTATAATTCATCATTCTTTTAATATACCGCTTCTACGATACGCTTAATCGTTTTCACATCGCCCATCGTATAATAATGCAAACACGGTACACCCGCCGCTTTTAGTTCTTTGGACTGAGCAATACACCATTCGATACCAATTTCACGCACTGCCTCATCGTCTTTGGCAGACAAAACGGCATTGACAAACACATCAGGCAAATTGATGAAAAATAAACGTGGAATACCCACCAACTGCGATTTTCTCGTAATCGGTTTCAAACCTGGCACTATCGGAACGGTAATACCTGCTTCCCGACAGGCTTTCACGTATTCAAAATATTTAGAATTATCAAAAAACATTTGTGTTACAATATAATTCGCGCCTGCTTCTACTTTTTGCTTCGCAAAATCCAAATCCGTTGCCAAATTGGGCGACTCAAAATGTTTTTCAGGATAACCCGCAATGCCGATACAAAAATTGGTTTTTGTACCTTTTGAAATATCGGGGTCAAGGTATTTGCCATTATTCATATCACTCATTTGCTTCACGAGGTCTAAGGCGTACGCATGACCCTCGGGATGTGGTGCAAAATGCGACTCAAATTTAGCCGCATCGCCCCGCAATGCAAGGACGTTATTGATGTCCAAAAAATTAAGGTCAATCAAGGCATTTTCCGTTTCTTCCTTAGAAAAACCGCCGCAAATCAAGTGCGGCACAGCATCCACACCGTAGCGGTGCATGATAGACGCACAAATACCGACCGTTCCAGGACGTTTGCGAATAGCCGTTTTTTCGTAATAGCCACTCGGTCTTTTGCGATAAATAAACTCCTCGCGGTGGTAAGTGACATCAATAAACGGAGGCTTGAATTCCATCAAAGGGTCAAGCGTATTGAAAATAGACTGCATAGAACCGCCTTTAATCGGGGGTAAAACCTCAAAGGAAATCAGCGTTTTACCTTCTGCTGCCTCAAAATAATCCGTAACTTTCATAAATCTGTTTGATAATGGTTTATGTAAATGAGCTGCAAAGCTACAAAATGACTTAGATTGAATCCGTTTTTATCTTCATAAGAATACAATTCTCTTGAAAATGTTTATTTTTAAACAAAAAATTTGCAATTATTGATAATTGTTTTAAAATTATTAACAAAAACCATTTTTCCATCGCTAAATTTGCGACTTCTTTAAATCAATAAAAAATGATTCAACGACTCTTAATAAAAAACTACGCCATAATTGAAAAACTCGATATGGCGTTTGCAAAAGGTTTGACCATCATTACGGGTGAAACGGGCGCAGGTAAGTCCATCTTACTCGGTGCTTTGGGTATGATTTTAGGCAATCGGGCCGATACAAAAGTGCTGTACAATGCTTCTGAAAAATGTATCATTGAAGGCTATTTTGACATTTCTGCCTACGATTTACAAGCATTTTTTGATGAAAATGAAATAGATTTTGACCAAAACACCGTTGTTCGTCGGGAGTTGTCGCCTTCTGGAAAAACACGTTCTTTCATCAACGATACGCCTGTCAATTTGAACCAATTACGTGCTTTTTCAGGCAAATTAGTGGACTTACACCAGCAGTTTGATACACTCGACATACACGATGCGACTTTTCAATTGCAAATGATTGATGCTTTGGCGGGCAATAAAGCCCCCCTCAGTATTTACCGTGAAAAGTACCGTTTGTTTCAAAATGATAAAAAACGTTTGGCGCAGTTGATTGAAAAAAATGAGCGTTCTGCAAGAGAAATAGATTTTTTAAATTTTCAAATTGACGAATTTAATAAAGCAGAACTCATTGATGGTGAACAAGATACACTTGAAACTGACCAAGAGCGTTTGCAAAATGCTGAAACAATTAAGCGCAATCTTTCTGCTGCTTATCAAGCCATTAGTGAAGATGAAAATGCCATTGTCGGTCAAATGCGTTCGATTAGTGCGAGCATCAGTCAAGTAAAAAAATACACCCCCTCAGTATCGAAGCTCTATGAACGCTTTGAAAGCATCCTTTTTGAACTCGAAGACATCGGTGGCGAACTTGAAAGCATCGCAGAACAAACGGAATACGACCCTGAACGCATTATTGACATTCAAACACGCCTCGATACCATTTATAAATTGGAAAAAAAACATGGTGTGGCGACTGTTGAACAACTTTTAGCCATTCAAGACGATTTGCAAAACCAACTCAATGCCTTTGGCGATTTGTCAGAGGAAATTGAAAATTTGCAACAAAACATTGAGAAACAAGCAGAAATATTAAAAAAATTGGCTGGAGAACTGTCCGCCAAACGCAAATTTGTCATTCCTCAATTTGAGCAAAAAGTAGAAGCCATGCTGCACCAGTTGAGTATGGAAAACGCGCGACTCAAAGTACAAACCATTGATTTAGAAGAACTTACACCAACAGGAGCTGATGACATTCAATTTCTTTTTGCTGCCAACAGAGGTGCGCGCATGATGCCAATAAAAGACGTAGCCTCGGGCGGTGAGTTAAGCCGTTTGGCATTGTGTACCAAATCACTTGTCGCTTCTGCGATACCTTTACCAACCTTAATTTTTGATGAAATAGACTCAGGTGTTTCGGGCGATGTGGCTTTGAAAATGGGTAATATTTTACAACAACTCGCTTCACACCATCAAGTTGTGGTCATCACGCACTCACCACAAGTCGCCGCCAAAGCGGAAAAGCATTACTTTGTGTATAAAACGCATAGAGAAGACCGCACTTTGACCGATATACGCCCCCTCAGTAAAGACGAGCGCATCAAGGCACTTGCGGTTATGTTGAGCCAAAACCCACCTTCAACGTCGGCTTTGGCTAATGCGAAGGAATTGTTGACGGCAGTTTAGAATTGTACAAAACCTAATTTTACAATCACGCACTGTTTTTTCGCAAGCGAAAAAAGCGTACAATATTAGTTTTTTATGGCGCGAAGCTTTTTTCTGCTTACAGAAAAACAGTGCGAAATGGTATAGATAGGTTTCAAAACAGTTTGTAAGGTTACTATCATCAATCAATCATCTTCTTTTCATTCAAAATTGTATAATGCGGATAAGGGATTTCAATGCCCTCTTTATCAAAACGTTTTTTAATACTTTCAAGCAAATCAGTATAGACTTCAAAACCAATCGCGTTGCTGTCTGCCCAAACAGACCCCCTCAGTATCATAGCGAAATCGGTGAATCGTATAAGCCTAACATCTACGGCAGGTTTACCATTTTTTTTATCCTCCTCGCTTCGCACATCTTTAAATTTTGGATGCTGTTCTATTTCATCCGCAATGAAATGCTTTGCTTTGTCAATATTTGTATTCATCGCCACACCAAACTCGATATATTTACAAATTTTCCCATCGTTATAATCTGAATTAACAATCACTTCCGTGGCAATAACAGAGTTAGGAATAATAATCCGCCTGTTTTCAATATCTCTGATGACCGTATGTCGCATCGTTATATCTTCAACAACACCCACATATATCTCCTTGACTCTCAACCGATCATTCACTCGAAAGGGTTTAAATATAACCAGAAAAATACCTGAAATAATATTACTAAATGCCTGTTGTGATGCAAAACCAATGGCAACGGCAAAAATACCCGCACCAGCCAACAACGAACTCGCAACAGAACTAAGCGGCGGATATTCCTTAATCGCTAAAATAATGCCCACTGTATAAATAATGCCCCGCAACGCATTTGCTAAAAATTTATAATTCGTTGGGTCACTGTTAATGTCTTGACTATTGATACGAATAAAACGGTTCAGTGCGCGACGACTCAACCACTCGACAAATATTGTTAGAAGAATAACAAGAATAAACATACCCAGAGTCTCATATCTATCTGGAATAAATTGTTTAAAAAAATCCATTTTTGAAGATTTTAAATGTAAAATATATGTTAAAAAAAAAAGAACTACTACTACCGCAAATAGGTAGGAAAGCAACTGTTAATAAATTTAAATTTATTTATTTTTAATTGATAATCAAGTAGTTACATAAAACAATTATCAAGTGTAATTAAAATATTGCTGTCACAAAAAAACAGTAATTATTTAATAAATAACGCAAAAAGGGCATTATTTTAGTCTATGAAATGCTTATTTAATCATTAAAAAACAAGGCATGTCTCTTTTAAAGAAATATTATACCATTACTTTTTTCTCCCTCCTTGTCGTATCTGAAACAGCAACTGCGCAGACCTCTGTAGCAAAGGTAAATAATGTTCCAACTTCCATTGACCGTCAATTCCGACGCGATGCGGCTCGATTGGCGCTACGACTTGATTCTGAAAAAGATGATGTCCGTTATTTACCGGTAGGCATCAACCGTGATAATCTGATGGGTTTGTATCGTGCTTTGTGCAATATATATACGCAAGACGAAACAGGTAAATCTATTGCCAGATGCAATGTTCATACATTTCCGAATCCATCAATTGACCACCTTGTTATCATTTATCGCCGAAATGTGGATTGGGCTGCCCCCCTCAGTAAAGGCATCACAGAAACCACTAACCGCGACCTCAATAAACTTCTCGACCAATACGACCTCGCAATTGAACGTCATGTTCAGTGGAATGATACACAAGATGCCATCACGCTGCGCTCAAAAGAGCCGTTGAATATGGCTGCTATCTCTGAGCGTTTCCGCGACATTCCAGGTGTTATGCAAATTGACTTAGGGCAAGCCAAATTCAGCGGCAACGATATCCGTGCAAAACGCATTGGCGGCGGCTGGGAAATTGAATTTGTCCTTGCCATTGGTGTCAATCAACAACATTCTTGGAAGTTTAAAGCCATGGATAACAACCAAGTATCCTTTCTCAATGAGTCTGGCAACCCGATGCCGTCTTGGATGAAATGTAATATTGAAGATAAAAACTTGGTCGCAAAGTTTTAAACTTAATGATGAAGTATGAATGATAAATGATGAATATACTGAGGGGGCCGTATATTCATCATTTATCATTCATACTTCATCATTATTTCATTACTCTTTGTTTTTAGAATCTATCCAAATCGTCACAGGACCATCGTTGAGCAAAGCGACTTTCATATCTGCGCCAAATGTGCCTGTTAAGACCTTTAATCCTGATATTTCTGCCAATTCTGCTACAAATCGCTCGTACATCGGCACGGCAAATTCTGGTTTTGCCGCCTTTAAAAAGGACGGGCGATTTCCTTTTTTAGTCGAAGCATGAAGCGTAAATTGACTCACAACCAGCATTTCGCCTTGAATGTCCATGACAGAACGGTTCATTAGCCCATTTTCGTCGCCAAAAATCCGTAAATTAACAATCTTTGCCGCCAGCCATTTGATGTCTTCTGACGTATCCACATCTTCAACACCGACGAGAATAAGTAACCCCTCAGTAATGGCAGATTTTATCTGCCCATCAATCGTTACCGACGCTTCTTTCACCCTTTGAATAACTACACGCATAAATAATTTTTTAGAACAATGTCAAATCCTCTGGCACAGCTCGGTGCAAATCAGCCGCATCATATTTCACCGAATTCACTTTTTCAGAGACCCTATACATCTTCAACAAACCATCGGGCGGCTTTTGACACATATATAATAAGGTGTCAATGGGCGTTTTATCCGAAAGCCATGCCGCACGTTCTTCTTCTGTCTTTAAAATGACAGGCATACGGGTGTGAATCTCTGCCATTTCCGCATTTGGCTCTGTTGTGATGATTGAAAAAGTTGTCAACATGGTTTTCCACACATTGTGGATACCTGCAAAAAACAGTAATTCCTCATCCGTTTTCGTAATGCGAAAAGGCTTTTTAACGCCGCCCATATTACGCCATTCATAAAAACTATCCGCAGGCACAAGGCATCTTTGATACAAAAAAGGCTCTCGAAAGGATGGTTTTTCTAAAATCGTCTCCATTCGAGCATTTATCAACGCCCCGTTTGGTTTACCTTCCTTCGCCCAACTGGGTACTAAGCCCCAATACATCGTTTGCAAATTGTTAGGTTCATTATGAGTGATAACGTAGGCTTGTTGCGTCGGTGCAATATTGTAGCTCGTCCGCAAATCGCCTTCAAATATCACCTTTGGCAAGGCTTTTTTGATTTTCGGCTTGTCCGTTACGAATGAAAAACGTCCACACATGATTTTGTTTCCAATTTTAAAAAGTAAAACAAAAAAGTTAGGTATTGATTATCAATCAATTAACACTAACCCACAGGTACTCAAAACAAAAACATATAGATTCGGTTCAAACAAAAAGGTGTATTCAAAATAAAGACTTATACACACCCTTTTTTCAAGGCTTCGTAAACAATTAACAATCAACACTTAAAAAAAATGGTTTATACACAAAACTTGTGTGTAACCCTGTGCATTATACCCCTGTTTGTACACATCCGTCAACACCCCTCAGTATCACCCTATAAAAAACGTGCATAACCACTAAGTTGTGCATAACATCGTGGACAAAGTTAACGCTCCGTTAACATTCACAAAGCATGTGGAGAAAAAACAAACGAAACCCTGCGTTGTCCACAATAAATGTGGACAAACGGACAACTCATTGAATTTCAAAGCAAAAGGGTAGTGTATATTATGTTGATATCCTTAACAGTTTCACACATGCCCTGTGGGTGGAACAATTATTTCCACGTTTGTACACGAATCCACATCTCTAATAATAAGGGATAATTTTCCAAATTTTTAAAAATTAGTTTATTATGTAATATTACAAAATCAAAAATGAGACCGAAACAAAAACAGGTTTATCGAAGTCGTCTTGATTTTAAACATTCGTAAAATATAGGTGAAAAATAAAGTACCAAACTTAATTTTATAAGGCTGTTGAATATCAACGTTTTACAATGTCATCATTCATCCGGTTTCATTCATCATTTCGTGAGGGAGGATTGTTGTATCATTTTTTCATACAAAAATTGTAACTACAAGTAAAATGTCTCGTTAACATATCTTTGAATCCGATATTTCTCTACATTTGCACTAATATAGAACCTATTTATTAAACTCATAATCCAGACATGAAAAATTATTACACAGATAACCTGTATTATACGACGACGGCTTTTTCTCGTCAAATTTCATCTATTGCGGAAACAGCGTTCATGGATTTAGGGCTGACTCCTTCTGATGCGTATTTGATAATGGTCGTCAACGAAAAGCCTAATGTCCAGCCGACTGAAATCAGCGAAAGAATTTTGCTCGCACCGTCAACCATTACGCGGATGATTGAAAAATTGGAAAAACGCAGCATCGTGACGCGTACACAAGAAGGCAAATACACTTATGTCGCAGTGACGATAAAAGGCAAAGATTTGTACACCAATATCATCGCTACATGGGACGATATTCATGCGACTTTTACAAATAAACTCAATGAAGCCACGGTTGATTTGCTTGTTCAAAATACAAGCGATGCGGCGGCAAAATTGAGGTAGCACTTTTCAGACAATACAATTAAATAAGAAAAGACGATAGGATTCACAAGTAGAATCCTATCGTCTTTTCTTATTTAATTATATAATTGATGTTTAATTTATATTTATAAATTATTGAAAATGAAAATTTTACAAATTCACCATTCACCATTAAATTATTGTTTATTTAATTTCCAATCATAATCTAAATAACTAATGTCTGCTTTTTCGTCAATTTTCACCTTTGAAAACTTATTGATAAAGGCAATTACTGAGGGGTTGTCTTTTTTGAAATCGCCTGAAAACCATGAGAAAATTTTAGATAATTCTGCTTTTTTAGCCGATGTAATTTTGTTACGCGTCGGGTCATTGATGAAACTGGCCATCACCATATCCAATTGCGCATCCAATTTTTCTGCTATAAAAGCCTCATTTAATAGCTTAGGACACGACTGAGAAGCGCAATTTATCGCTGCATGAACGCGCGGGTCATTGTATTTTGGACGTAAAATACCGTGTTCGATATTGTTCAAATTGTACATTTTGCCTTCAATTTTGATGAAATCAATCGCCCAAGTATCGCTCACAAATGGAATCCCTTTTTGAATGTCTTTAATACTTTCCAATGGGTAATGATCACATATTAGCTTGATAGTGAACGCATTATACGCATTTATCCAATACGCTTTCTGTTCATTTTTACTCCAGTTTTTGTCATTTGGATAACCTTTTGACAATAAACTCAAATACCCATTAAACAAAACACTGTCTTTGATAAAACCTTCATAGTTAACCCACCCCTCAGTATTGACGTGTTTTCGAAGTAAACTGTCGAAAGCGGCATGACTAACAGGTTTTGACGTGGAGTCAACATCTTTAACACGCAGGCAAGAAGAAAGACTGACCAATAGGAAACCAATTAAAAAGATTTGTAATTTTTTCATTTTTTTGAATTGAAACTGATTTTTAAGATTTTGCTTTTATCCAAATATACGAAACTTGTATCACGAAAACATCACGATTATTTTTTTAATAGAAAAAGCAAAAATGAGATTTAAAAACACCAATTTTACAAAAATATAAATCAACTAAATTCTATCAAAATGAGAAATGACTTTAAAGTTTTTGCAATTCTGTCAGTCGGTTTAACGGCTGTTATTGGCTATTATTGGCACTCTTTCTGGTGGGCATTTATTGTTATTGCTCCACTTGTCATAGTTGGTATCTACGATATGTATCAAACCAGTCATGCCCTTATGCGGACATATCCCCTTTTAGGACGTGGTCGTTATTGGATGGAATGGTTGCGTCCTAAGATTTATCAGTATTTTGTCGAGTCGGATATTGATGGTCGTCCATTTAACCGTACCGAGCGCAGCATTGTTTATCAAAGAGCCAAAAAAGAGGTGGATACCACGCCTTTTGGTACACAACTCGATGTATATGAAGAAGGTTATGAATGGATGAACCATTCCATAGCGGCTCGTGATTTCGGAGATTTGAATCAAGATCCACGTATTTTAGTCGGTGGCACTGACTGTAAACAGCCCTATTCTGCCAGCATTTTCAACGTTTCCGCTATGTCTTTTGGCTCTTTAAGCACCAATGCGGTTTTGGCGTTGAATGCAGGTGCTAAAATTGGCAACTTCGCTCACAACACAGGCGAAGGCGGTTTGAGTCCACATCACCTTGCAGAAGGCGGTGATTTGATTTATCAAGTGGGTACAGGCTATTTTGGCAGCCGCACAAAAGGCGGTTTTTTCTCTCCTGAAAATTTTGCAAAGACCGCAGCGCACCCCTCAGTAAAAATGATAGAATTGAAGCTATCTCAAGGCGCAAAGCCTGGTCACGGCGGTATTTTACCAGCCAAAAAGAATACACCTGAAATTGCAGCCATTCGCGGCGTTGAACCATTTACCGATGTCCTGTCGCCTCCTTTTCATTCAGCTTTTAATACGCCTATAAGTTTATGCCATTTTATTGGTCAATTGAGGGAGTTGTCGGGTGGTAAACCCATTGGTTTTAAGTTGTGTGTAGGACATAAAAGCGAATTTTTAGGTATTTGTAAAGCGATGGTAAAGACAGGTATCAAGCCCGATTTCATCAGTGTCGATGGTGGCGAAGGTGGTACAGGTGCTGCGCCTTTGGAATTTTCTAATTTTGTCGGCATGCCTTTCAAAGAGGGTTTGGCGTTTGTACACGATGCATTGACGGGTTTTGACCTACGAAAAGACATAAGAATCTTTTCTGCGGGGAAAGTGACAAGCGGTTTTCATCTTTTCAGGGCCATGGCTTTGGGTGCAGATGCGTGTTATTCCGCGCGTGCCATGATGATGGCTTTGGGCTGTATTCAGGCTTTGGAATGTAATCTCAACAGTTGCCCAACAGGCGTGGCGACGCAAGACCCTGAATTGGTCAAAGGCTTAGTTGTGAATAATAAAAAAGTACGTGTTGCTCAATTCCAAAAAGCCACCGTTCATGCTTTTATTGAACTTTTAGGTGCATCAGGCTTAGAAAGAGCCGACCAAATCCGCCGTTCTATGGTCAATCGACGGGTGACGATGAGTGTATCAAGTCGCTACGACGAGCTGTTTCCTTACCTCAAAAAGGGCTGTTTGTTGCATGATTCCTTGGTGCCAGCGTATTGGATGCCGTATATGCAAGAGGCTGATGCAGAGGGTTTTGTGAAGAGTTTTGAGGATTTGACGATTTGACGATATAGTTTTTGGTCATTGGTCATTCACATTGAATGACCAATGACCAACGGTTTGTCTAGTGCTCTTTGTTTTTTTCTTTAAGATTATTAGCCCTTATTTGCTTTGTGGCTTCAAGAAATACATATAAATCTAATTCGGGATATTTTTCTCTAATTTTTTTATTAATGTCTCCCTTTTTCTCAAGAAGTGGAACATCTATTCCTGCGTTGGTCAATAGAGTTTTAATTTCCTCAGTGTCAATACAATCAGATTGCACTAATTTCATTTCTTTACTTGTTAATTTCCCACTTCGGATAGCATTAAAAACTGAAGTTTTTACTAACGCGTCTAAACGACAATACTCTTGTACTGTTGAATCATTTAACAGTGTATCAATGTTTTGTGCATAGATATGTATTGTGGAAAGTAATAACAGCATTAGCGTTGATTTAATTTGTTTGTTCATTTTTTATTATATTATTAAATTATGATATTTTTATTTGTGATAAAAGATACTACCTATACCTAAAACCCTGAAAGTAATATTGATAATTGCAAAATTAAAATAATGATAGGGTGTTTTAAAGCACCCTGTCATTATACATTAGTAAAATAATTAAAATGAAATCTATCATTTTGAATTATAAAGCATTGTAAATCAATGCTTAAAAAATTCATCATTCATCATTTATAATTCATCATTTCCTTAGCAAATAATATCTTCAGGATTTCAATATTTTAAATAATGAGCAATTCATCAATTAACGACCTTAGCCACCTGTTGCACCGCAAGTATCTATGTTATTCATGTAAAGGTAAGCGCATATCATTTCATTTAACCATTCATAAGATGATGCTTCGTGATTTAATGTACAAATGTCCATAGACATCTCTGCCATATCATAACAATCATATTCTATTCGTAGCTTAATTAGATTATCATCTTTTACCATTTTACGTGCGTCTCTAAAAGAATTATTGAAATCAGTATATTGATTTCTTAACTTTTTTATCAAAGCGGTTCTTTCATTTTTGTACGAATTGTAACTGGCTAAACTCTCAAATCCCAATAAAGCAGAGGCTTCTTCTGCATCAATTTTATCAGGATTATTTATTAAAAAAGTTAAACGGTTTTTTATTACCTTATCTTTATCCAATAAATACTGACGGACAAATTTACTTGAGGCATTAGTGAGTAAATTTGTTAATTTAATGAAATCTGCATCTTTTGAAATTTGGACGCTATTTGCTGTTGTTAATGCAGATTCATCAATAGACAAGTCTTGTTTACAACTTGCCAACAATAGTGTGGTAAAAATCATCAAAACGGAAAATGTTTTTTTCATAAAAAATGGTTTTAATAAATAATCATGCTTACTATTTGAAGGAGTTTCAGCAGAATTCCTATACCTGCGCAAGTATGAGACAAAAGTACCATTTATATTTATTTGTCAAAATTTAAACTATGTTTTTTTTTTTTTCTCACAATTAAATTTTGATAACATTTTTTATTGACAAATTTTAAGTTTAGCTATTTCACCTCAAACCCCAACTTCTTCAAATCTTCCCAAAACTGCGGATAAGACTTACCAACGACTGCGGGTTCTTCAATTTCAATTTCGTGGAACATCGCCAAAGGTGCAAAAGCCATTGCCATACGGTGGTCTTCGTAGGTTGGGAAAGTAGGGGTTTTGTCAAAAGCTAATTTTCCTTCAACCATAAAGTATTGTTTTTGAGAACGTTGTGAAAAACGTGCGGGCATTTTCACAAATGACACACCGACCTTCGCCAATTCATTTTTCAAAGCGGCTACACGGTCTGTTTCTTTGATAAACAATGTTTCTAAACCTGTAAACAAACCTTGTACGTTTCGACCGGCACAGACAACCGCCAGTGTTTGAGCAATGTCAGGACATTTCACAAAATTCCATTCAAAAAATTCTGTCTTCGGATTGCCTGTTTTTTTCAAATGAACACCCCCCTCAGTATAAACAGTGTCCACGCCAAAATGGAAGCCAATTTCGGTAATAACAGAGTCGCCTTGCGAGCTATTTTTGAATAAACCATTGAGTTTCAAGTCCAATTCATCGGCAAAAGCTGCCATGGCGTAGTAATATGAAGCGGCAGACCAATCCGCTTCAACCGTTATGTCACGTGGTTGATAGGCTTGTTTTTTGACCGTTATCGTATTGCCTTTCCATGTATGTTCCACGCCAAAATATTCCATCAAAGACAAGGTCATTTTGATATACGGCAGACTAACGATTTTACCATCTAAGGTCAGTTTCAGACCTTTTGGCAATGTCGGTGCAACGAGTAACAATGACGAAATATATTGACTCGATGTATCCGCAGGAATAATTAAACCATTGGTTGTCAAAGGTTTAGGTGCATTTATTTTTAAAGGAGGATAGCCTTCGTTTTCCATATATTCAATATCACAACCCAAAGCTAAGAGGGCATTGACGAGTTTTCCAATCGGACGTTGTTTCATACGTTCCGAACCTGTCAGGATTTGTGTACCTTCTTGCAAAGCAAAATAAGCCGTCAAAAAGCGGAAAGTCGTTCCCGCAGCCCCGCAATCGAAGGTGTCACTATCGGTTTGCGCCAATAATTTGACAAGCGTTTGCGTATCGTTTGAGGTTGAAAGGTTGTGAATTGGGAAGTCCGTTTCGCATAAAGCCTTGATAATCAAGACGCGGTTTGAAAAACTTTTTGAACCGTCGAGTGTGATTTCTCCAACGATGTTGCGGTTGGGTTTAGATATTTTATAAGATGTCATTCGTTTGAAAAATTAATTCGTTTTTCTAAGATAATGCCGCAAAAATAGCAATTTTGCTGATGTTTCTATTTCAAAAAGTAAGACAATGACGAACTACGTTAAAAACCTAAGAATTCTCCTTGCTGCTAACGGCGATGTTCCTACGGCAGAATGGTCAAGAGCTTATTTGAAAGACCAATTTGAGCTTTTTGGCATCAAAGCCCCTTTGCGTCGCGCGCTTTTCAAGCAATTTATGGCTGAAAATACCCCCCCTCAGTATAACGAGCTTTCTGACCTCGTTTGGGAATTGTGGTTAGAACCTGAAAGGGAATTTCAGTATTTTGCTATTGAAATTTTAGAAAAAAATAAAAAAGGATGGACAGAAGACATGATTGATTTGTTTGAAAAAATCATTGTCACCAAATCGTGGTGGGATTCTGTGGACTATATCAGTAGTGCTTTAGTGGCGGTTTATTTCAAAAAGTATCCTCAACAAATTAAACCCGTTACAGAAAGATGGATGGCATCGGGCAATATGTGGCTACAACGGGTGTGTCTCATTTTTCAATTGACTTATCGCAAAGAAACGGATACGGAATTGATGTTCAACTATATGCGCCAATCGACCCATTCCAAAGAGTTTTTTATTCAAAAAGCAATAGGTTGGGCGTTGCGGCAACATGCGCGAACCGATGCCGATTTGGTCAGACAATTTGTCGAAAATACAAAAATGGCCCCCCTCAGTAAAAGAGAGGCTTTGAAGCATATTGGATAGAACTTCAAGATTTGAATGACGACATTTGAACTTTCAAGGCGTATTTTTGTAGTAGTGTTGAAAAATTTATGTTTATGACAAATAAGGAAAATAAAGAAACTGAATTGGCAGACGACAAACCTTTCGTTAACCCAATTGATAAGGACAAAGTAGCCGAAAACCCTGGCTTGTTGCCTTATGCTCACACCGCAGGCAGTGCGGTTATTAGACCTGAAGACAAAGGTAGAATCAAAGGCAATGCGATGATGGCAATGTACGAACAAACCGACCGCCAAATGCTTCAACTGAAAGAGCAAATGGAAACGTTGGTGGCACAAGCCAAATCGTTGCAACAGCGTCAAAAGATTTCAGAAGTTATTTATCAAGCGACTTTGGGCTTCCGTCCTGTCATGGGTCATGTTTATCATTTATATGAAAAAAAAGATGGTTCTCATACCATTTCGCTTATTGCTCCTGATGAATGGGGGCGCAATCAACCCTACATTTATTTGGCGACGGTGCAGTTGTTGTACGACCATACGTGGGAGGTTTTGAATCAATCAGACGATTTTTGATAAACAAATAGAGAGGCAGTATATTGCTTCTCTATTTGTTTTTCCCCCCTTTAAAAACACCTTTCCTACCTTTTATCTATCAAAATCCCTTTTTGATATAAATAAATACGCCTTTTAGGGTTTATGATATTAACATTGTGTCATAGATTATGGATATGGTGTGAAATTTGAAACATAGTTTTTTCTCATCATGTTTTAATAGTCATTTAAAAAACAAGACTTGCGATGTATCAAAAACTCATTATTTTAGGAATTGTATTGTCGGCATACAGTGTGTCGGCACAAGAAGTTTGGTCACTTGAAAAGTGTATATCTACGGCTCAAGAAAATAATCGAACGATTAAGCAGAGCCAAATTTCTGTAAAAAATGCTCAATTAATCAATAAGCAAGACAAATATGCGGTTTATCCAACTGTCAGCGCGTCTTCGAACTTAGGTTTTAACTTCGGACGGAGTGTCAACCCTGCGACCTATCAGTTTGAAAACCTCAGTACGCGCTACAATGGTATTAACTTGAATGCGGGTGTGATGTTGTACAACGGTGGGCGGATTCAGAACCAAATCAAGCAAAGTTCGATGGATATTCAAGCGGCACAAGCCGATTTGGAGCAAATGGCACAAAATGTTTCGTTACAAGTGGCTCAGGCTTATCTTCAAATTTTGTTGAACGAAGAGCAGTTGACAAATGCTAAAAAACGAGCGCAAACAACTTTGAGCCAATTAGACCGCATTGAGAAACAAATCAAAGCAGGTGCAGCCGCACAAAATGCCCGTTATGACCTCGCGGCACAAGTGGCTCGTGACGAACAGACAATCGTAACCGCTTCAAACAGCGTTGAACTCAGTTATTTGAATTTGAAAAATTTATTGGAACTCTCACCCGATAAGGATATGAAAATTGAGGCTCCCTCAGTAACCATTCCTAAAGATGTGAATCCTGATAATTATTCATTCAGAATGGTCTATAACCAAGCGTTGGGTAATCAACCACAAATTCGTGCAGGAGAATCACGTATTAAAAGTGCTGAAATTGGTGTTAAAATCGCTCAAGCGGCACTTTTACCCAGTTTGTCTATGAGTGCTAATTTGAATTCGAATTTCTCAAGTACGATTAAGGATTTTACAAAAGCCATGACTGCGTCAGTACCTTTTACCCAAACAGGTACGGCGACTATCAATGGACAAACAACGGCTGTTTCTTTCACATCGAATCAAACAATTGTGACGGATGCGCCTAAAAAGCCATACTTTAATCAGATAGGTGACAATTTTGGTCAAGCGATAGGTTTCAATTTGCAAGTACCCATTTGGGATGGCTATCAAAGACGAACGACTATCGAAAGACAGCAGTTATCTGTTGATAATCAAACGATTACGCTTGATAGAACAAAGCAACAACTCAAATCTGATGTCCAAAATGCCATCGCTTCGGCTCGTGCTGCACGTAAGCAATATGAAGCGGCACAAAAAACATTAGATGCTCAAAAAGCAGCTTTTGATGCCACCGACAAACGTTTTCAAATCGGTGCAGCCAATGGGTTTGAGTTTGCACAGGCAACTTTACAACTCGATACAGCAGAGCGTGATGTGGTGGTTGCCAAGTACGATTATCTTTTCCGTGTGAAAATCGTCGAGTTTTATGAAGGGAAAAAATTGACGTTGAAATAAGGTTATCGTGTTTAAGCCCCCCCTCAGTATTTTTGTAAAAAGAGTGAAATAAAATGTGCCATTTTGAATTATAAAGCATTGTAAATCAATGCTTAAAAAATTCATCATTCATCAATTATCATGCATCATTTCTTTAAAGAATCTTATCTGAAATTTTATCAAAAAATATAAAAGCAAAACAAAAACAATGGCTGTTCAAAATAAAAAGAAAAATAACAAACTCATCTGGATTTTAGTCGGCGTTGTTGTCGCACTACTGATTGTTGCCGTTTTCGTAAGCAAAAATAAAAAAGTAGGGGAAAAGGTGTATGCCGAAAAAGTGGCAACACGTACCATCCAAGAAACCGTTTCGGCAAGTGGTCGTATTTTTCCAGAAAAAGAAATCAAAGTGAGTTCTGACGTTTCGGGTGAAATCGTTGAGTTGACTGTCAAGGAAGGCGACTCTGTCCGTGCTGGTCAATTGCTTTGTCGTGTTGATGCTCGAATCTACCGCGACCAATTGACACGCGGCGAGGCGAGTGTTAACGCTTCACGCGCCCAATATGCCAATGCTTTGTCAAATATTGAAAGTGTTCGTTCAAGACAATTGCAAATTATTGCACAAAAAGAGCAATTACAAGCGCAGTTGAAGTTGACACAACAAACATTCAAACGGAATGACCAATTGCATAAAGAAGGTGTGATTTCAGATGCCGACTTTGAAACAGCTCAATCGCAACTCCGTCAGCAAGAAGCGACTATCAGAGCAACTGAAGCACAGATACAAGCGTCATTGAACGACATTACTTCTTCTCAAAAAACGGCAGAAGCGGCTCAATACAATGTCAGAAGCTCAGAAGCATCGCTCAAAGAATTACAAACCAATTTGAATCGGACTTCGATTTACGCACCTGTTGACGGTGTGGTGTCAAAATTGACCATAGAAAAAGGGGAGCGTGTGGTAGGTACAGCGCAAATGTCAGGTACTGAAATCATGCGTATCGCTAATCTTTCTGCGATGGAAGTGCAAATTGATGTCAGTGAAAATGATATTTTGCGCTTGGCAGTCGGCAATGACGTGGATATTGAAGTAGATGCGTTTTCAGGACGTAAGTTCAAAGGACGCGTTTCAGAAGTGGCTAACACCGCGAGTAACGCATTTACTGCATCAGGTGCTGTAAATCTGACAACCGACCAAGTAACCAATTTTGTTGTCAAAGTTCGGATTGACCCAGCGAGTTATGCAGACTTGATGCGCAATGGTCGTCCGCCTTTCCGCCCAGGTATGTCTGCATCAGTTGACATACATACCAAAGCTGTTACAGATGCGATGAGTGTGCCTATCCAAGCCGTGACGACACGCGACGAAGATGCAGACCTCAAAAAAGCCAAAGCAGCCGCAGAGACAGAAGGCACACAGCCAAAAGAAAAAAAATCTGTTGCACAAGCAGTAAGAGAAGTTGTTTTCATTGTTTCGGGTGATACTGTTAAGATGGTAGATGTCAAGACAGCGATTCAAGACAATCAGCACATTCAAATCATTTCAGGTTTGAAGGGCGATGAGGAGGTTATCGCTGCACCGTTTAATTTGATTGCTCGTAAATTGAAATCAGGTACTAAAATTCAGAAAGTAACTGAAAAAGAACTTTACAGTAGTGCAGCAGATAAGAAGAAAGATTGATGGTTTTGTTTTCATAAAAAAAGCCTCGTGTGATTTACGCGAGGCTTTTTTTATGAACAATGCTGAGGGGAGTTATACCGCTTTGTGTGGTTGTTTAAAATGTCTTATTTTATTTTCGATGCTGTCTAATTGCTCTGCAAATTGATTTTTCATATTTGCATCTAATGGTTTTTCAGCCGCAAGTGACAGTGACTCAATACCGAATTTGATTTTTTCGATATTGCCAAACATGAAATTATCCAATTCATTGATGGGCAAACTAAGCATATAGTCTTTCATCATTTCTTTTTGCAGGCATAATGATTTTGTCACCCAATATTTTTTCAAGAAAGCTTCGTGGTTGTAAGTCATTTTTATAATTCTTTAAGACGAATTTCTTTTTCTGTCATAGTCGGTTTGTTTTATTTAGTCTCTTATACAAAAATAAGATTCTTTTTGAAAAAAGCACTTTTTGAGTGGAAATTATTAGGATTTTAGCGATAAACTTTTTGTTTAAAATAAAAAGTTTATTTAAAATTTAAAATTTCTCTTACTTTTGTCTGTTTTCAACAAAAAACGCATTTTATCGTTGAAAACAGACCCCTCAGTATAACTTTGAATTTTTGACTTTGTAAAGGAGTTGTGAAGAAATAAAATGCTAAACTTTACTTGCAATGTTGCTGAAAATCAATGTTTTACAAATTCATCATTTATCATTTATAATTCATCATTTCGAAAGATATTTTTATGGCAAAAAGAAATACCGATACGCCCAACAATGGCAGTCGCCTCGATGAAAATGGCGACCATATCATTACGTTGGGCAATATGTATCAAAATTATTTTCTCGACTATGCGAGTTATGTAATCCTTGAAAGGGCAGTGCCGCATATCCACGATGGGCTGAAACCTGTGCAGCGCCGTATCCTTCATGCGATGAAAGAAATGGACGATGGGCGTTATCACAAAGTCGCAAACATCATCGGACAGACGATGCAGTATCATCCGCACGGTGATGCGTCCATTGGCGACGCACTCGTCAACTTAGGACAAAAAGATTTGGTCATAGATTGTCAAGGCAATTGGGGCGATATTCGTACAGGCGATGGGGCAGCGGCACCTCGTTATATCGAAGCCCGTTTGACACCTTTTGCGCGTGATGTTGTTTTCAATAATCAAACAACAGAATGGCAATTGTCTTACGATGGTCGTAAACGTGAGCCAGTTACATTGCCCATTAAATTTCCATTGTTATTGGCGCAAGGCGTGGACGGTATTGCTGTTGGTCTTTCGACAAAAATTTTACCGCATAATTTCATAGAACTTATCAAAGCCAGCATTGATGTATTGAAGGGTCGCACGCCAAATATTTTACCAGATTTTCAGACGGGTGGTATGGTTGATGTGACAAATTACAACGGTGGCAAACGTGGTGGAAAAGTACGTGTTCGCGCACGGCTTGAAATTTCAAAAGATAAAAAATGCTTGCTCATCAAAGAGATTCCTTACGGAACTACGACAGGGGATTTAGTTGACTCGATTTTGAAAGCAGCCGATAAAGGTAAAATAAAAATCAAAAAGGTTGTTGACCAAACCGCAAAAGATGTCGAGGTCGTTAT
>JANLQI010000065.1:0-2508 GCA_031367705.1 Saprospiraceae bacterium
AAGTGCGACTATCGTATCGCTGTGTTTTGCAGAATACTGCGTTAAGGCTCGTTTTGCTATGATAACCATTACAAAGGTAGTATGTTTTTATTGGTTTGTGTAAAAAAAATACATTTTATGTAATTAAGTAAAGCGCTTTCACACACAAACGTAAATCGTTTGAGGCAGTTTGAGTATTTATTTCGTGTTTTTTATGTTGCAATTCAATAGATATTTTGTTTTTAAATTCAATAAAGGGAAATACTGAGGGGGGCTCCCTCTATATGCTTTCAAACCCTTTTGCCCTTCATGAGAAATCAGGCATTTCTGACATTCAAAAGCCTTGCAATGTTCGTTGCAAGGCTTTTGAATGGGTTATACTGAGGGGTGAAACAATTGTTCAAACTCTTTCACCGTAACGATACTCACTTCAAAAAGAGGTTTGCGCTTTAGCGGATTGAAATGAGTATCATCCGTAACTGAATATTTGGCTTGGGCTGCAATTGCACAATCCACAAATTTATTGTCATCGGAGTCTTGTTCAATGGCTTGCCAGAAGTAGAACTTATCAACCAATTGTAAATTTGGCAAAGTTTCTAACAAATCCATGACAGCATCAGCAGCTTGAAAACCTAATTTTTGTTCAAAAATTTCGGCATATTCATTCAGAATATCTGTTGTGACGCACAAAACGAATCGCTCCGCAAGGATGTCCGCGAAAAGCCAATGTGATTTTGAGCGTGGCGATAAGCTGGGTAACAGTATGTTTGTATCAATAACGACTCTCATGTATGTTTAGCTAAATATCTATTTTGTGATTCATAAGGTGTGCGGTTGTGTTCTGCCGCCCATGTTTGCATGGTTTCTTCTGTCCAACCATTTTTTTCCCATAGGTCGTCTAACATAGTTGAAAGCCGTTGTGCTTTGAAAGCGACTAAAAGGCGTTTCAATTCTAATAATTCATCTTGTCTCAAATTTTATTTGAATAATTCAAGTAATTCAATTTGAGCATTTGTTAACATTCCCATCTTCTTTATTTTTTACAAATATAAGTGTTTTTTGGAAAAAGGAATACAAAAAGCAATACAACGACATCGTTTTTGAGTTTTATACTGAGGGGGCTTTGTCTAATTCCTATCAAACCCTTTTGCCCTTCGTAAGAAATCAGGTGTATCTGACATTCAAAAGCCTTGCAATGTTCGTTGCAAGGCTTTTTGTGGGTTTTACTGAGGGGGTGAATAATACAATACATGAAAAACAAAATAAATTCATAAAATATAACTTCGTTTTCCTAAAACTTGTTTGATAATTTTACCCCGAAATAGAAATCAGGCTATGCCCAAAAGTGCTTTTCCAAATGCCATAGAGTTAATTGATGCTCTTTTCGATTTTGTCGTGACCAATGCGGCAAATGATTATTGGCGTATTGATATTGGACGAGTATCTCAATCATTAGCACAGGTAATTTATGAGGCAACAGGTTTTGAGATATTGGATTATACGATTTCAATGGACTCGCATGGTTTTCGGCATTTGTTAAATCAACATGGTAGCGAAGATAATGAAGGACTGAGAGGACAGATGAATGTTCAGAAAAAGGATTTGGGTTATATTTTCGCCATTCTCGAAACGGCAGACCGTATCACTAATACAGGCAAATCGCGGATAGGACATCCTTGTATTTTAGTCGAAAAACAGATTAGACACAAATATTACTTCTCTGTTTGGGAAATTCGGACGGTTCAAAGCCTTCAAAAACTCCGAAAAAAGAAACATCGGCTCATTTTACATACATTTTATATCCGTCATAATACAGAAAAGCCGTCTTGATATACTCAAAACGGCTTTTTCTGTTAACCAATTCTACATGCTACTTCCCGAAAGATAGGCGGTGCGAAAACGTCCTAAACGATTTGGTTAGTGCAAAGATACATTGAAAATCAATATTTTTCTATTTTTTTCACCTTTTTTGCTTCTAATGCCTTTCAAACCCTTTTGCCCTTCATTAGAAATCAGGCAAATCTGACATTCAAAAGCCTTGCAATGTTCGTTGCAAGGCTTTTTTGTGGGTTTTACTGAGGGGGCAGGAATCAAAACCGATTTAATTATTTTCATTTCAAAAAAACATTTAAATTTGTCTAAGATTTTAAAACAAACTCATTAACAAACATACATTTATGGGATTCAGATTTAATGCACGAGGTTTTATTATGCCTTATCAAAGAATCGTTAGTTCGGTTGAAGAAATAGAAGAGATATTTGTTGCGCCTTTTCCTCATTCGGAAACACGACAGGTTATTTTTGATAATTATTTGAATTATATTGATGAATTTCAAAGGTTAGTTACACCTCAATTTACACATTGGTTAGACGGTAGTTTTATGTCAAAAAAGCTGGTTCTTCATGAATCATAATGGGAATAAATAATGTTGAACTATTTATCTTTGAGAATGAATAGCAAACAATTATTTGAAATAGCCATAGGCGATATAAAACCATGGCATATAGAAACGATAGAATTCAAGACCT
>JANLQI010000072.1:0-6212 GCA_031367705.1 Saprospiraceae bacterium
AATCCAAATCACGAAATTAAATTGGGTGTAAATTACACCTATCACACCTTGTTTCCCGCATCAGGTTCTGCCAAAATTCCGAAAAAAGGCAACCGTTTGTCCATCAATCGAGACAGTATCCCAAAACGATATTCCAACGAAATGGCAGTCTATTTTGGCGATGAATGGAAAATCAGCGACCCCCTCAGTATCAATGTCGGTTTGCGTGTGCCAACGTTTTTTACAAAAAACAAAACTTATACTTTCGTAGAACCCCGTTTGACAGCGAAGTATTCTTTGAATAAAACGACTTCATTGAAGGCTTCTTTTACTCAAATGAATCAGTTTTTGCACCTCGTTCCAAGCAGCACAGCTTCTTTGCCAACCGATATTTGGCTGTCATCGAGTGCGCTTGTGAAGCCGCAAACGAGTACGCAATATGCGCTCGGCATTTTCAAAAACTTTCGAGACAACAGCATCGAAGCGAGTATTGAAGGTTATTACAAAGACATGAAAAATCAAGTGCTGTTTAAAGAAGGTACGCAAATTGTGCTGGCAACCGACCTCGAAAGCGTTTTGACTTTTGGTAACGGCACGTCTTATGGTTTAGAATTTTTTTTGAAAAAAAACTTTGGCAAACTGACAGGCTGGGCGAGTTATACGCTCTCAAAAACGACTCAAACGTTTCCCTCTCTCAATAATGGCAATCCTTTTCCCTTCACTTATGACCGCCGCCACAACTTAGCTTTGGCTGCGACTTATGACTTGTCGCCTCGTTGGACACTTTCGGCGGATTTCGTTTTCTCGACAGGTGCTGCCTTTACATTGCCCGCAGGTCGAGTACCTGTTTTTCAAGACGGTTCGTTGTATGATGGTATTTATTACGATTATACGACCCGTAACAATGCCCGTTTGAACAATTATCATCGCCTCGATGTGAGTGCATCGTATAAAAAAGAGCGCAAACTATTTGGTAAAAAGTACGAATCTGAATGGGTTTTTGGGGCTTATAATTTGTACAGCCGCTTGAATCCCTACTTCGTTTATTTGACAACAGACCCGATTACAAAAGTGCCACAAGCAAAACAAGTGTCTTTGCTGCCGATTATACCGAGTGTGGCGTATAATTTTAAATTTTAATACCCCTCAGTATTTTTCTAAATCACCCGTTTCACGGCACATAAAAATCATTCAATAATGAAAAATATATTGCTTTTTATATCAACAATTATCCTTTTTACGGCTTGTGAAAAAACCATCACGATTTCACCACCGCCCTATTCAGATAAATTAAACATCCAATGTTCGCTTGAACCTGATTCATTGCCCGTTTTGTATTTGTACAAAACCGTAGCGTTTTTTGACCCCGCTATAACAGCGAGTCAATTATTTGTGCGTAATGCCACCGTTGATATTATCAGTCCAGATGCGACTGACCGTCTTGCACCCGACAGCGTTTACAATCGTTTGAAATGCGAATTCGAGTATTTCTACAAAGGGCGAAACCTTATTAAAGCCAACAAAACATACAGCCTCAAAATTGTGTGGAATGGTCAAACCATAAACGCCACAACGGTAACGGCACAACAGCTTGTACGCATTGACAGCGTGGGTTATACGCCTTCATTTAATGACATATATGGCGAACACGAAGGCGTGATTGTCTATTTCAACGGTTTGGTCGGGCAGTCAAATTTTTATCGCTATGAAATGTTGCGACAAATTGATACGACCCTTCAATATGCGAGTAGCTCCTTAAATGGTTCGTGTTTGGGCAAGGATACGATTACATTTTTGGAAATTGGTCGGTCTGTTTATGACGGTACGAACCTCGGTGGACAACAAAATAAATTGGTCATTGAACCCGCTTTTACGCATAAAAAAGGCTTAGTCGGTATGGTGCGGATTCAAACATTGGATAAAAACTCTTACAGTTTTTTTGACAACCTCGACCGTCAAAAATTGGCGCAACTGAACCCGTTTGTTGAACCTATTTTTGTACAATCAGGACAATTTGGCGATGCGGCAATTGGCTATTTTGGGTCTTTGGTGCGGAGTGCCCCTGTGCGGTTTGCCTTTCCTGAATGATACCCCTCAGTATAAAGCCCTAAAATCATGAAGATTTTAGGGCTTTAAAATTTCTACAAAACTCAATCTCTCTCTTTAATTGTAAGATCAGAGAGTTTCGACTAAAAACGTAATCTATTGATTATTATATACTTAGATTGTGCCCACGCCTCAAACAACTAATTTAGAAACTCAACAAAAAGCAAATTTATTTAGAATACTTCTAAATAAATTTGCTTTTTGTTTTATGATAATTACTTTTGCGTCATTATTTTTAATCAATCTAAATAAAAAATGAATAGGATTATCATATTTTTACTAATTAGTACCTCTACAATGGCTCAAAAGCCAGATACTACCAAAGTTAAGGAACTCGGCGAAGTAACGGTCATTGGTTTTAGGACTGTTCGTGGGACGGGGCATTTAGCAGAGTTTAAAGACGGAATCATTTATGCTGGTAAGAAAAATGAAGTAATAATCGTGGATAGCCTCGATGCCAATAAAGCCATCAACAACACACGACAAATTTTAGGCAGAATACCTGGACTTAACATTGTTGAGACTGAAAGTTCGGGCTTTACAGCCAATGGTATTGCTACAAGAGGTCTAAATCCGATACAAAGTATAGAAATGAATACTCGGCAGAATGGGTACAACATTAGTGCTGACGTATATGGCTATAATGAAGCCTATTATATCCCACCCATGGAGGCAGTCCAACGGATTGAAATGGTAAGAGGCGCAGCCTCACTTCAATTTGGAGCACAATTTGGCGGACTTGTCAATTATGTAACAAGGGATGCACCTGACAAGCCCTTTGAGTTCACGACTTCCCAAACAATGGGAAGTTTTGGAATGAATAATTCATTCAATTCAATTGGAGGAAAATATAAAAAATTGATTTACTACAGTTTTGTTCAATATCGAAACATGGAGGGCTACCGCCCAAACAGCCAACAATGGCAACTATCTGGTTATGGCAAAATTCGATATGATGTATCTAAAAAGTTTACAATAGGGCTTGAATATTCATTATTACGAAATAAAATTCAAATGCCCGGAGGTTTGAATGACAGTACATTCAATGCTAATCCCAGAACTTCGACACGAGCCAGAAATTGGCTAAAAAGTCCATGGAACATTATAGCCACTTCAATCGGCTATAATCCTTCAAAAAACACCAGCATCACTTTCAAATCTACTTATCTATTTAGTAATCGTTCTTTGGTATGGCGTAATGAAGACGGTGGACCTTCAGCAACAGATGAAATAGACCCTGCAACAAATAGCTTTGTACCGAGAGAGGTAGGTAATGAAAATATGAACAGTATCTCGAATGAATTAAGGCTATCTCATAATTATCAACTTGGAAATCAACAATCAACAATTGCAGGAGGTATAAGGGTAGCTTACGGTTGGTTTAAAAGACAAGGAGGTGGTGAAGGCACCACCGCAAGTGATTTTGATTTATCAATATTAGGCAATTGGGGCTATGATTTAGACTTTACTACCACTAATATTGCACCTTATATAGAGCATTTATTCAGAGTAGGTGAAAGATTGACTATAACCCCAGGCTTCCGTTTTGAATACATTAATAGCACAGCTAAAGGTTACAAAATTTCAGACAATATTAAACAAATACCTAACGAAAGTCGTAATAGATACATTCCGTTGTTGGGCTTGGGGGCAGAGTTCAAGGTTTCAGATAATAGTAATATCTATGCAAATATGAGTCAAGCCTATCGCCCAATTGATTATAGCCAATTAGAACCCTTTGGTGTAGCATCTAAGATTGACCCTAATTTGAAAGATGCTTACGGCTACAATGCTGATTTGGGTTATAGAGGCACTATCAAAAACTACCTAAATTTCGATGTAGGCTTATTCTATATGGCATATAATAATCGAATTAGCGAAAAATTATTAACAGACCCTACAACACAAGTGGAATATGGCTTCAGAACCAATACTGGAAATAGTATACATAAAGGCGTTGAAAGTTATATCGAATTTAATCTTCTTAAATACCTCAATCAACTCTCAAAGTATGGACTTAGTATTTTTAACTCTTTTTCCTATATCGATGCTACTTATACAAGTGGCGAATTTAAAGGAAATCGAGTAGAAGCTGCTACAAAATATATAAACCGCATTGGAGTTATTTTCAATACAAGGTCATTCTCTTCTACATTCCAAATCAATTCAATAGGAGATGCGTTTGGCGATGCTTCAAATGTAAAGATTAGCGATAACCCTATTGCGGGTTATATTCCTGCCTATACTGTCATAGATTTTAGTGCTTCCTATAAAATTAAAAATTATGCTATCAAGGCGGGCATTAACAACCTTACAGGTAAATCTTATTTTACGCGTAGAACCGACGAATACCCCGGTCCTGGAATTATTCCTGCCGTAGGAAGAAGTATTTATTTAGGAGTTTCTGCGAAATTTTAAAAAAATAAAACTATTTACTAAAAGCAATACGGCATTAGTTTTTTTTGCAATTTTAATGTTTGAGTTGTTTTGTTGTAAGAAAGAACTAAAAGAAATTACGCGTATAGCTTTGAAATCGGATGTGGTTACTCGCGCCAACTTTATTGCTGCAGAAAAAATATAATGATACTTTGCAACAATTAGGACTGTTTGTCGGTATAGTGATTGGTTATTTTGGGTCTTTGGTGCGAAGCCCACCTATTCGTTTTGTCTTTCCTGAATGATGGATACACCCCTCAGTATGAAGTCCTAAAATCTTCAAGATTTTAGGACTTTAAAATTTCTTCAAAATTCAATTGCTACCTTGCACCATGAAAATCTTAATTATTGAAGACGAACAATCACTCGCTGCAAGCATCAAAAGCTATTTGAAAGCCAACGATGTCTTGTGCGAAATTGCCCATACGATTGAACAGGCTTTGGATAAAATTGGGGGTTACGAGTATGATTGCATTTTGCTTGACCTTATGCTGCCCGACGGCAATGGTTTTGAGGTATTATCAGAATTAAAAAAACAAGGAAAAACAGAAGGTATCATCATTATTTCAGCAAAAGAAACGCTTGAAACACGCATTGAAGGCTTCAATTTGGGTGCAGATGATTACTTAACAAAACCGTTTCACTTGTCGGAATTACTGGTGCGCATACAGGCTTTGGTGCGGCGAAAGAATTTTAAAGGCAGTAATTTTATCGAATTTAATGAAGTAGAAATAGACGTTTTGGCGAAATCAGTGAGCGTCAAAGGCAAAAAAATAGACGTGACGAAAAAGGAAATTGATTTGCTTTTGTATCTCATTGGCAATAAAAACAGGGTATTGTCTAAAAGTGCGATTGCCGAACATTTGTCGGGCGATATGGCGGATATGTTGGACAATCACGATTTTGTTTATGCCCATATTAAAAATTTGAAAAAGAAATTGAGCGAAGCGGGTTGCGACGATTACATCAAAACGGTCTATGGTTTAGGCTATAAATGGCAAAATGACTAAGAAATTACTACATAAAACACTTCGGGCTTACTTGATTTTTTCGGTCATTCTGCTGCTTATATCCGCACCTTTGTTCTATTTTATGATTGAAAGATTATACATTGAAGATGCCGATGAAGCCTTGTTTTTAAGAAAAAAAGAGTTTTTACAATACACTATTCCGAATATGAACGCAGCGGATATTCCGATTTGGAATAAGATGAATCGGGATATTAAAATTGAGCCGACCACCCCCTCAGTATTAAAGGACACAATTTTCTATCGCCATTTTTACGATACACTGTATCAAGAGAATGAACCTTATCGCATCTTAAATGCACCCGTAACAATTGACGGGCAGCCTTATACCTTTTCAGCACGCATAAATTTGGTGGAAACCGACGATTTGATACAAAGTATTACGGGACTTTTTGCGTTTATCCTTCTTTTTTTGTTGGTCGGTTTGTATTTTATAACTAAAAGATTATCCATTCATCTTTGGAAACCTTTTTACAAAACGCTGGGGACAATCGAACAATTTGAGATTGATAAAGCGATGGAAACTGACTTTTCAAAAACAGATATCGAAGAATTTGAACGCTTGAATCAAGCCATTTCAAAGTTGATTCAAAAAAATACAGCTATTTATAACAGTCAGCGCGAGTTTATCGAAAATGCTGCCCACGAACTGCAAACGCCATT